>NZ_JAUBOV010000019.1:0-68713 GCF_036700405.1 Microcoleus sp. T3_D1 | reverse complement strand
CCCGTGCCCGCCCAGCCCCGTGCCCGCCCAGGCCCGTGCCCGCCCAGCCCCGTGCCCGCCCAGGCCCGTGCCCGCCCTGCCCCGTGCCCGCCCTGGCCCGTGCCCGCCCAGCCCCGTGCCCGCCCTGGCCCGTGCCCGCCCTGGCCCGTGCCCGCCCTGGCCCAGACAGGATAAATTGGGCATTTCAGCGATCGGGGCAACCACGGGGGGTTTGCCCCTACAGGAGAATGAAACAGCCCTGCCTCTAACGGCAACTGAAACAAGCTCTAAACCTCCACCAATCAAGTATCCCGATCGAGCAACTGCTCCAAATTTCAGCCGATCGCCCCTCAATGATTCTGTTGTCTATCTCGTTTACCTCGTCCTAAGTGAGAAAAAAGCCCATATAATCAAGTTACAGCCCAGAAGTCTTGGTTGGCCCCACCCCTCATTTCTTCTGTTGTCTATCTCGTTTATCGCGTTCTAAGTGAGAAAAAAGCCCATATAATCAAGTTACAGCCCAGAAACCTCTGTTTCCAATGCCAAAATTTCTGTGTTCGCTGATTTCGCGCGATCGCCCCGTCCTTTCCCAGCTATCTTTGAATAGAACCGCCCGCTTTGTAATACCTGTATTCAACGTAGTATGAAACTTCCCGAAGATTTTTTAATAACTTTAGCCACTAAAGTTGGCATTTCCGAAAACGAATTTGAGGTCTTATCAAGAGCAATCAAAGGCGAATCCATGTCTGATATTTCAGACCAGCTTCGCGTTCGCAAAGATGCCTTACAAAAACGCCTGGGAGAAGTATATAAAAAATTTGAAGTTCAAGGTGCCGGGCCTGGAAAATTAGCCAAACTCCAGCAAATTCTCGTAACTGAATACCAGAAACAAGTTGCCAATAACCGTCACGATGCTACAACCGACCGCGAAGTTTATCCAACCGTCGTAGAGAATACCCGCTTCCAAGACACAACTATCCCTCAATTCTCACCGCGTATTGATTGGGAAGAAGTCCCAGCTAAAGAACCTTTCTACGGGCGGCATTACGAAATAGAAACTCTCAAAAAATGGATAGTGACAAACCGTTGTCGAGTAGTCACAATTTGTGGCATGGGAGGGATTGGCAAAACAGCATTAGCTACCCAAACTCTACAACAAATTAAAGGGGAATTTCAAACCATAATCTGGCGAAACCTCGCCACCTCTGGCCCCCTTGAAAAACTATTGCCAGACATCTTGCAATTCCTCTCTCATCATTCAGAAATCGACATTCCCAAACCCAGCAACTCACTCATCTCCCAGTTAATAGAATATTTGCGTTTAACCCGCTGTTTATTAGTCTTCGATGAAGTCGAAACTATCCTCGAAAGCGGACAGCTACCAGGACAATACCGTCCCGGATACGAAAGTTACGGGGAACTCTTCCAACAAATAGCACAAACCTCTCACCAAAGTTGCCTGCTTCTCATCAGTTGGACTCACCCTATAGAACTCGATAATTTAGCAGAAAGAACCTTACATTGTCGAGATTTAGAACTGAGAGAATTACCTGAAAAGGATGCCAAAGAAATCATTTTATCCGCCCCCCACGTTTCTACTTCAGAGAGTAATTTACTATCAGAACTCATTTACCTATATGGCGGTAATCCCCTCCTATTAAAAATAGCCGTCACTCACGCTCAAGATATGTTAGCGGGCAATTTAGCACAACTAATTAAAAAAACTCCGTCGGTTATTGAGGGCATTGTCCGAGATTATTTTGAGGAGAAATTTCAGGATTTTCATGAATTAGAAGTAAAAGTATTGTCTTGTTTGGCGAGCAATAAACCCGCCACCCTTAGCGAGTTGCAATCGAGTCTACTATTTGCTGAAGACTTATCAGAATTGAAACTGGCTGTAGAAATTCTAATCGAGCGATCGCTCCTGCAAGCCCTCACCGAGTCTGGGGAAGAACGCCTGACAGTCAGCCCGCAGGCTAGGCTATTTGTCACCCATCAATTAATCGCTAAATACCTGAATCAAATTGGTTACAAGAAATACTTAGAGAGTGAGTTACAGACGGCAAAATGTTATTTAACACAAACCCTTCGCTACAATCCAGAACTGCCAGCAGCTAACTACAATTTAGGGTCAACCTACGAAAAACTAGAAGATTTGCCCAACGCTCGCCAGCACTACAAAAAAGCAGCAGAATATAAAAACAGTCGCGCTGCCGGTGCGGCTGTCAATAATTTAGCTCGATTGGAAATTCTCAGCGAAAATTTTGACGTAGCGGTAGAGCTAATTCTCTCCATTTTGCCAAAAGTTAATGACAAAATGGTGCAAGTCACGCTCCACAAAAATTTGGGATGGGCTTATCTAGGGCTGCAACTTTACAGTGACGCCGAGACTCACTTGCAAAAAGCAATTGAATTAGATAAATCCTATACTGTAGCACACTGCTTGCTAGCACAAGTTCTCGAAGCAAAAGGGGATACAACAGCAGCTCTTTCTTGCTGGCAAAAATGCCTGAATTGCTCGACACAAGGCCAACAACAAGAAGGTGTGGCGTGGAAACTTCCAGAATTAAGTATTTGGAAGAGTTTTGCCCGCGAGAGGCTCAGTGCTTCGGGCAGAGAACCTAATTAATTAAATTTTAATTAAATTACAGTAGGGTGCGTCAGTAGTTCTCAGTTTTTCGCTCCTGCTTCACCATTTAACTAGCTGACGCACCCTACTGAAAGCTCGCTAACAATTAAAGTTATTTAGGATCGCAAATTAAATAACTTACAATTTTAATTGTTATTGTGGGATGGGCGTCCCGCCCGTCCTTTTTGGACGGGCGGGACGCCCATCCCACAAACTTGTGGAAGTTATTTAATTCTCATTCCTTAGTTCGGAGGAACTATCGGATCGTCCTCTCCAGAACTACATTTTGTTCTGCGCTCAGCTTGGGCAATTTCCATCAAGCAATAACTACCAATGGCTGATACTAAACTTGCCTCTATATTGGCAATAATTTCTCCCGCAGCATTGGGAACCCCCATTACTAATAATGTCAGGGGGGTAGATGAAACTATAGGTATCACAGCTCGTTTCTCCGTCAAAGAAAGGGATAAGGGAGAAGCTAGTTGGCCAACTGCGCTCTATTATTAACCAGGGGGTAGGGAAACAATTATGCAAAATTTTCAGAAAAAATTTCCCCTCATCAAGCTGCAAACCTTCTCAGTGCTTGCTTTACGGATTATTAAATTTTCTGTAAATCTTACATTGAGAGGTAATTAAATCCTAGGCAGAGTACATCTCTGAGGTAAAATCAAGTCAAATCCTTTAATTGCTCAGGCATAGTCTCATGCCAATTCCCAAACTTAGTGAAGCGACGATCCAGCACAATACCTCTGCCGCCTCCCTCAAGGGCGGTGAAACTTACTATTTAGCGGGTAATGTTACTAGCGCTGTCCTGCGTGGCAATATTGTGCAAGCAATAGTGGAGGGTTCTGAAGTTCAACCTTACCGTATTACGATAAACTTTGATGACGCTCATGTGGCATCATCAAATTGTACTTGTGCTTACGATCGCTTTGGGTGGTGTCAACATATTGTTGCTACCCTGTTATTATGTCTGCGACAACCACAAATAATTGAGCAGCGCCCCACACTGGAACAGTTACTCGATCGCCTAAACGATGTACAAACCCAGCAATTAATACAAAATTTAGTAGAAAAGGAGCCCTCACTCATTGATCCGATCGAACGATACGTTAACTTAATTGCTATTCCTACGCCTCCACAGCAACCTACTAAAGCACCTCGTCCCACCTCCATTAATCCCGCTCCCTTTCGACAACAAGTACGACAAATTTTGCGAAATGCTGTGCGTTATTTCGAGGATGGATGGGAGGAAGAAGACCCCATTACAGAAGAACTTTTCGATGTGATTCAGCAAGCACAGGAATTGAGCGCAGAGGGAGATGGTAACAACGCCTTAGTAATTTTACAAGCCATCACCGAAGCCTGCGTTAAAGATTGGGATGACGTAGAAGAATATGGCGCTGAAAGTTCTGATATAGCTAACGCTTTGGATGAAGCTTGGACAGAAGCCATTTTGACGGCTGAACTAACTGCTGAAGAAGAGATCGATTTCCAGGTGATGTTAGAAGCTTGGCAAGATGAATGGGATTGCGATTTCACCATGAGCTTGAAAGCTTTACGCCAAGGTTGGGATGATCCCCTAATTCAACAGGTACTTCAAGGAAACACTACTGGGCAAGAAATAGGAGCTAATGACGCACCAAAATGTGCTAAGAGCTTAGCATTAATTCGCTTGCAAATCCTCGATCGCCAGGAACGCTATCAAGAATACTTATACTTAGCCCAAGCAGAAAACTGCTCTCAACAATACTTGACGATGTTAAGTCGTTTGGGGAGAGTAGAAGAAGCAGTGGAAGCTGCTGCTACTCAGATGAAATCAGCGGAAGATGCTTTTGCTCTCGCTCAAAGTTTACAAGCACAGGAAGCCCAAGCTGAAGCTCTCAAAATTGCTCAAACTGGGTTGAATTTGTCAGGCAATTGCCTTTATAAACTGGCAATTTGGACGAGTGAGTTGGCTGTTGAGTTGGGAGAAAACGAAGTTGCATTAAATTCTAGAATGCGCGTCTTTCAAATCAAACCATCCTTTGCCGATTATCTTTTAGTGAAGGAGTTTGCAGGAGACAGTTGGTCAACTGTGAAAGCAAATTTGTTGGCAACTCTGAGAAGTGATAGAAGTTGGGGAGTTTCTGAAGCACAGGTTGATATTTTTCTCTATGAGGGACTTATTGAAGATGCGATCGCTGTTGCTGATGGCTTGAGTGGCTACGAATCGGCACTGATTCACCGAGTAATGGGGGCTGCGATCGCCCACCGCCCCGATTGGACGATCGCCAATGCTTGTCGGCTTGCTGAATCGATTATGGATCGGGGAAAATCAGAGGATTACGATCGTGCAATTAAGTGGTTGGAAAAAGCCCGCGCTGCCTATTTACAAATGGGGCAAAATCTTCAGTGGTGTGCTTATCGTTCTCAACTTATGCAAGTACACAATCGGAAGCGGAAGTTAATGGGGATGCTGAAGAGTCCAGATTTAGATTGAGGCTGAAGTTTACCGTAAACCGGAACAAGTGAAAGCGGCCCAATAAAAAGGGTCAGCAAAAGGGAAATCTAAGCAACTAATTATTTGCAGTCGTTGCAAAGTTTTGTAATTGCGTGTTGCTGTTTCGGCCCGCTTTTCTTCCTCTTGTAGCCATTGCAGGTAGTCGGGGGAACCTTCGGGATAGGAATTACGCTGGTTTTCTGCAAACTGGCGATCGCCCTCCGCCTCTTCAAATTTGCGTTCTAATAAATCAGCAAGTTGGGGAGAATAGCAAGCGACAAATTCTGATCCAGAGAGCGATCGCAAATTTATTTGTGCTTGCTGCAAGGCTTTTGGGCGGCTACTTCCTTGCTGCCGAAGTTTGTGATAAAAAATTGAAAATAAGGCTGTTGCTAAATCATCTACAGCCCACAGCGTACTCACAACACTCCGAGCACCTGCACATAAAAAGCCCGTCGATAATGTCAAAATATCATCAGTAATTTCCGTAGTTCCTAACCCAGTTTCACAACAGGATAAAAACACATCAACTAGATGAGGAAGCCGCCAGCCCGGTGTCATTAACTGCCCCAAAGTAATGCTACCATCTGCCAATTCCAGTCGGGATTCTAACGGATTATCAAGGCGAGATTGAGCATGATGGCTAGAGATAATTCCCTGGACTTGTAGAGAAAGTTGCCGATAGTTGCTGACCGTTGCTTGGCTACGTCCTCGTAAGTGTTGTTCATTGCGAATATTATACAGTTTGGCAATTTGTTCACCCTCAAAACTTGCACAGGGTAAATCTTCCGTTGCATCTTCCACAATACCATACATTAGTCGATCGTTAACAGGTGGACGTTTGTGGCAAAATTCTAAAACTTGACAACTAGGACTGTAACGAATTAGAAATTTATCTCCTAAATATTGACCATTTTCTAAGGGTAAAGCAGCAAAAGGAATTTGGTGTAGGCAAAGGTGAGGAACAATAATCAGTTCCTCGATATTATTAAGGTACTGACTAATCAGGTTATCGATTTGCAGGCGGCGGGAAAGTTTCGATAAAAACTGCGGAATTCGATTTCTCCACTTAGCTTTACATTGTAATTGCTCTTGGATTAATTTACTTGAATCGCCAGCCTCCAAGTAGGGTTTTAGCCAAGCTTCATGAAGCCATTGTTGTAAGTTTTTCCCTCGTTTTCTGGTTATTTTGTACAAATTAACTTCGGATTGTCGCAAAACAAATATATATGTATCTTCATCAGTAGTGTAAAAATTAAGTATTGCTGTAGTAGGGCGATCGATGAGTTCTTGGATCGCGGTTAAATTAGGGGGACTGACTTGAATTTCGCCCGCTAAAACCGGATCTAAACGTCTTAGTTGTTCCCAAATTTGTTGTTTTTCACTTTCTAAACCTTGGATATTTTCACTAATGGCTTCTAAAGCTGCTCTATTGCGTGTACAATCCATATCAATTAGATCCTTAGCTCTAACTGCAATTAACTTCTGCTTTTTACTTGATTTCTTTAAACCGTAACGTTCGCAATCTATCTGTCGTTGAATTCCTTCAAATTCTGCTAAATATTCTTCTATTTCTGAAGGTATATCTCCATGAGAGTAAAGGTCATTACTGGCAATTAAATCTACTAAGCGACGAGAACGGGAACGTTCTACATATTCAAAAGCTTGTGGAAAATTTTTCGTATTAACTAATGCTTGTACAATATGTTCATAAAGATATATATCTTCTCCTAAAATTTCTTGGCGGCGTCGATCGGTATTAGCCCAAACTCGCAATTGTTCTAAAGCTTCAATAGCAAGACAATACCCTTCAATGGCTTCTCTCCATAGTCCTAATTTGAAGGCAATTTGACCTAAAACTTGTCCCGAAATCAGACAAAGTTGGGGGAAAGCTTGAGGAGTTCTGACTTTTAATGCTAACTTAAAGTATTGCATTGCTTCGGTAAACTGCTCTAAATTGTGGTAGAGATAACCTAAATTATTTTGTACAGTTGCCCAATTTTCCGGAAAATCTTTGAGAGTATAAACTTCTAAAGCAGCTTGGTAATAGTCCCGCGCCAGTTTTAGGTTTTCGTCAATACTTCCTTGAGTGCGATCGCTATAAGCATAACCTAAGTTTAATTGCACCATAGCCCAATCTTCAGGAAAATATTTCTGAGTATAAAATTCCAAAGCTGACTTATAGTAAAAAATAGCCATTTCTAAATTTTCAACTTCATTTTGAATACTGCGCCTCCTATAGGCATTTCCTAAATTATTTTGGATCATTGCCCAATTTTCAGGGTTAATTTGACGGGTATTTACTTGCAAAGCCATTTGATAGTAATTAATGGCTATTTCTAAGTTATTATCCTCCTCTCCTAGCAGACGTTCGCTATAAGCACTACCAATATTATTTTGCAGCATGGCCCACTGTTCAGGGAAATCTGAACGAGTATATATTAGTAAAGCATTTTCATAACATTTGATAGCACTTTCTAAACTTTGTAAGGAATCGCCATAAATTCGTTCACTATGAGCAATTCCTAGATGCTGCTGTGTTTCCGCCCACTGTTCGGGATAATTTTCATAATTACGAACTTGCAAAGCATTATTAAAAGCTTCAATTGCTAATTCTATATTTTCGAGACGGCTACCATATTTGCGATTGAGGTAAGCAATCCCTACATTATTTTGAATCATCGACCATTGTTTACGATTAAATGCTTTTTGATAAGATTCAAGACAGGTAAGATAAAGAACAATAGCTTCTTCTACATTTTCTGCTTGATTCCCTTGAGCATTTCTTAAATAAAAAGTTCCTAAGTTATTTTTGAGCAAACCCCAAATTTCAGGAAATTGACTATAACAGCAAGCATCTAAAGCAATTTTATAATAGCCTAGAGCTCGATCGAGGTTATCAAGTCGCTCTCCTTTAACTCTATTTTGATAGCCATACCCTAAATTATTCTGAATTTTCAACCAATTTTCTAAATAACTCTCTGGATTATAAATATTTAAGGCATTTTGAGAAGCAGCAATTGATGCTTCAATATTTTCGGAAAAATCTCCTTTTAGTCTCTCTAAATAAGCAACTCCTAAGTTAAGTTGTATCAGTCCCCACACTTCTGTAAAAGTCTCAGAATTATACACTTGTAATCCTAATTCATAATATGCAATTGCCCGTTCCAAGTTATCGGAATATTTCCCCCTTGTAGAAAGGTAATAGGAAAATCCTAAATTATTTTGAGTGTTCGCCCAATTGTCGGGATAGTCCTCACGATTATAAACTTGTAAAGTAGCCTCTATCAAACTCCTACCTAATTCTATATTCTGTTCTTGACTTCCCTTGAATCTGCTGAGATATGTCGCCCCTAAATCATTATGAATAAAAGCCCATAATTCAGGAAATTCTTCTTTTTTACAAAATTGTAGAGCAGTTTGATAACACTCAATCGCTTTCTCAAGATTATCAGCACGATTTTCTATTTTTTGACGGTAAGCATCTCCCATACAAAATTGGATCGTACTCGATTGTTCGGGGAAGTCTTCAGCACTATAAACAGTTAAAGCTGCTTGATAACACTCAATTGCTTTTTGGAGATTGTCGTCTCGATTCTCTTCAATTGTAATATAAGCATTACCTAAGCTCTCTTGAGTTTCTGCCCACTGTATGGGAAAATCCGTATAAGTACGGACTTGTAAGGCATTGTGAAAAGCGGCGATCGCCCTTTCAATGTTATCTAATTTTTCTCCTTGAATACGATTATAATAAGCTAGACCCAAATTATTTTGAATTCTTGCCCAATCTGTAGGATTATCCTCTTTTGGATAAACAGCCAAAGCAGCTTGGTAATATTTAATTCCTAGTTCTATATTTTCCGATTCATCTCCCTTAATACGGTGGAGATAAGCCAAACCTAAATCATGCTGAACTTCCGCCCCTTTTAAGGGAGATTCTTGACAATTCCACGCTTTCAATGCTAATTCAAAAGCAGCGATCGCCCTCTCCAGATTTTCTTCTAAATCACCTTCAACTCTGTCAAAATAAACTAAACCTAAGCGATGTTGAATCAAACTCCCTAATTGCGGTTCCTCGGTATCATTACAACATTGTAAAGCTAATTCATAACACTCAATTGCCCTTTCTAAATTCCTGCTACGGTTCCCAGCAAGGCGAATTTGATAAGCAAATCCCAAATGGTTTTGAGTAACCAACCAATCCTGCTGGTAATCTTCCCGATCGATCGCAGTCGCTACTTGTTGATATCCCGCGATCGCAATTTCAATATTGTTTACACAGTCGCCCAGAGTAAATTCTTGAATAAGACCACTAAAAGTGCCAATTACAGTGGCTATATCGTAAGCTTCTTCAGAATCTAATTTCGCTAAAACGTCAGTTGCCCAACTTCGCAAAAACCCAGCAAAATTATCATCTAATTTATCTAAATTTTTCTCTAAAATAGGATACACAACTTCTGCATCTCCTTCGCTTGCTTCGATTGCTTCCAAGACTTCTATGAAAAAATTTAATAAGTCTTGAGAATTAGCTAATTTAGACCTAATTTGAATTAAGTCTTTTATCTTCGCCACAGCACTCCGCAGCCAGTCATATCCCTCTTCATTTTCCTCAACTAATAACTCATCTGCCACATCCTCCATCACCTCTAATAAACTTTCATTAAGGATGTCTGAATAGTCATCCAAAATATCTCGTTCTTCACCTTCGGGACAGGTACGTAGCATTTCAATTAGGTGACGATAAGCAGAGTTGAGCTGTTCTTTCATGTTACATTTTTTGGGTTAATATCATTTTGGGTTTTATATCAATTTGGGTTGCACGAGCGACATGATATAGAGGAGACGGCAGTCCCCTTGGACTACCCGGATTAATTTTCGGAACAGGGGGCACTGCGCCGTGTCGAAAGCTGTGGGTAATATTAATTCCGATGGTAGGGGAGTTGAGATCATAGGAGTGCAAGTATCTGTATCGTTATAAATATATAGGGTGCATCTCAGTTTTGGATTTGTAGTGCGAGCGTCCTCGCTCGCGTGCTTTCTAAAACACGCGAGCGAGGACGCTCGCACTGTAAAAAAAAGCTTTTTGCGAAAATGAGATGCTCCCAATATATAGGCAAGCGAGCATGATACTCGCATTCCTAAAAAATGCTTTTTACCAAATGGGGAGGTTCTCAGTTTTTTGAAAGAATATTTAAGCTTTTGTTTCAACATCCCAAATTCCTGCTAATTTATTTAGCATTTTTTGGGCTAACTCTTGGATGTTGAAATCTGCGGAGAGAACTTTTTCTTCTCGACCAATTTCTCCCATAAAAGCCTGTTGTTCAGCAGAAGACTCAAGTATTTGATGATGAGGATTAATAGGAATACTAGCGACTAATACATCTGCTCCTGCATACCGCCATTTAATGGGTTTAGTAGTTCGGTAAATGCGCTCTAATTGAGCGATAATTTCTGAAAAATTTTGTGTTTCTAAGAGTTGTCGCACTTCTACGGCTACTGGATCGTCACTTCTCAAAAACTGATTTCCTAATTCCAGACGATAGAGATGATCGATCAGATCATCTAAGTTTTGGAGTTCGGCAATCTGGATCTGGCTTGGCAATGCAGAATTATCCAGTGATGGGGTAAATCCTAGCAGTTTTCCTGAGTCTAATTTTTCCCCAAATTCAACTATTACATAGCCGATTCTGTCTTCTCTGGCTGCTGGTGGAACTACGATCGCACTTTCTCCAAACCAAACCGGGCGGCATTCTAATTTACCCATCCCTGGTAACACCAAATCAGCAATATCCCACTGGGCACGGACGACAGGATGCCAACTATCGCCTTGAATTAAATCGGGTTCGTAAGCTTGCCATTTGAGGTAACTATAGACAACATAAACTGCTAAAGTATTCACATAAACTCGTTTGGCAGCCTCATGCTTTGTCAATTCAGGAGCGAGTTGCAGAGTTTCGGCAGCAAATTTTCGAGCGGTGCGGTGAGCATCAGTACCTAGTGGAACTGTCAATAGCGTTGGGTTTGTGCTTTGCATAATTTAATCCTCTCTTGTGTATCCTAGCTCTAATGCGATCGCTTGGAGCAAGGGGCGACAGTTCCTTTCCCAGTGTGATTTTAGAGTTTGGTAGTTGATGTTAAATTCTTTGGCGATCGCAGTAAACTTGTCAGGCGTGGTTTTAAACAGTACCTTTAATGTGAGAACTTGACAGTTACACTCTGGATGATTTTTAGGATGACAGGAGCGAAATTTCCCATCGGGGTCTTCTTGGACGTATTGTTCTAGCTGTTGAATAATATTCTGATAATTTTCTTGCTCTAAAAGTGCTATGTAGCCATCCAAACCACTGCGGGTAGGAGTATAAAAACTTGTTTCTGAAAGCAAATCCAGCAACGCGGTTTCAGTATCTGAGCTTCCTATGGGGGCATCTAAACTGTAGGTGGGCGGTTGAGAAGGTAAATTCAAATCCTTAATGCGCCACTCTAGGTAACTATTTATCCATTGTCGCAGTCGTCTTGACACATTCGGATCGCTAAGCTTGAAGTTCGAGCAAATGCTTTTGTTCACCCATACCCAGGTTTTATTTAAGGCGTCTAAATAATCGGGATGTGCAGATCGCAGTAGTCCGGGAAGTTCCTGTAGTTCGGCTAGCAATCGGTTCATCGCTTTGCGCCTTTGGGAGCTGTTTTGGGGATACTCGCATACCTCCTCAATTAGTTGGCGCAGCAGTTGATCCATGGGTGTTAAATTAATTATTTGAGTTCTAAACTCATTGTTGCACCGCTTGGATATTCTCCGCTAACCAGAGGATGCTCTGTGTTCTGCGTGCACCCAAAAGTTAGAGTTATATCATGTCCGATCGATTAACCATAATATCCCGGTCGGGGCGGGTTTTTGAGATTGTCCATTATTGGCAGGTATTGTTCGTGAACCCGCCCTTACAAAAATCGCGGCCGCTCGACTAGACATGATATTATATCAATTGCCGTTTGCACTCCTTATGACTGTTAATTGTTGATTCGGTGTCGCCAAACTGAATGATGCTTGAGTGTTGAATGTTGACTCGATTGTACGCCTGACTCCCCAAGCGCGGATTTGATATGACAGATTTCAGATTAATTCAAGTGTCGATCGATCGTCACAATCGAAACCGGCCGCAACGCATCAAAACGAGTTGAATTACCCCCAGCCACAGAACGCGATAACTGCACTTGCACAATTCGGTAACTCCAGTGCGGTTCCCGGCGCACCCGATCGCCCATCCAGCTCAAAACAGTAGCAATATCCTCAAAAGCATCCAAAGCCAGGACGATCGAGCCTCCAGGGAGCAGCCGCAGCGCGCAAACGCCCAAAATTTTAGTCAACCCTCCCCCACTACCGCCAATAAAAATCCGGTGCGGAGGACGCAAGCGGTGCAAGATTTCCGGGGCAGTTCCGTTAATCGAGAACACATTTTGCAGCCCAAAACGGCCGTAGTTGAACTCGATCGCAGAAGTACCAGAAACCGTTTTTTCGATCGCGTACACCTCAGACTGCGGGAATAAACGAGCAATCTCGAT
This sequence comes from Microcoleus sp. T3_D1, assembly GCF_036700405.1. NCBI lineage: Bacteria > Bacillati > Cyanobacteriota > Cyanophyceae > Oscillatoriales > Microcoleaceae > Microcoleus > Microcoleus sp. T3_D1. The sequence goes on along the minus strand of NZ_JAUBOV010000019.1, from coordinate 56,066 downwards.
CGACACAGAACCATTACCAGCACCCACATCCCAGACAACTTGTCCCGGTTGCAAAGCCAATTGTGCCAGCACCAACACCCGCACTTCCCGTTCAACCGTCAAACCCGGCTTGTCGCCACAACCGATAAAAGCTGCATCCGGTATTCCCAACAAAGGCAACTTTTCCAAATCCAAAGGTTCCGTCCCCGCCGGGGACTCCCGCAGCATCACAACCACGCTCAGCGGTGCAAAAGACTCTCCCAGCAAAGCTGACAGAGACTTGCGGCTTACCCGTTCCTGGGCCGCCCCCAAATTTTCGCAAACCCAAAACTCGTAGCGTGTAGGCAAATCTAGAGCTTTCACCAAATTTGCCAGTACAGCCGGAGTATGAGTTTCGTCGGCGAGCACCGCAATTTTCTCGACACCGAGTTTGAGTTTTGCCGTCAGTTCCTCAAAATAACGTCCTTGAGAGCCAACAAAATGAGCGTCTTGCCAAGGGATTTGCAAGCGGTTAAAAGCCAACTGCACAGAACTGACGTGGGGGTGAAAACTCAATTTTTCTGCCGGCAATTGGGCAATTAACAACTTTCCCCAGCCGTAGAACAGCGGGTCGCCGGCCACTAAAATTACGATCGGTCGATCGCGGGGTTCCACCGTCTCCCCAGAGGGATATAATTCGGGTTCAGTCGCCCACCATCGCCGAATTTCCAGAATTGCTTCGGTCAAATCTTCCAACGCCCAGCGCTCTCCGTCGTGCTGGGGAAAATAGCTTAAATGGCGCTCGCTGCCTATTAGCAGAGCCGCCATTTCTACAACCTGCCGCGCCGATTCGCTCAGCCCAGCAGCTCCATCTAAACCTATACCAACAACGTTTACTGTCACTTTTCAAGCAAAAAGTAAAAAACCAGAATTACTGATTTTTCCTGGTTTTTCATAAATTTTTTCCTTGACTTTAATGTCAAACAAAAATAATTAAAGCATGTGAACAAACCTGACGGTCAACTGAGTACAGTTACACCGAAGGCTTCTTTTTCCTTTTTTTCAAAGGCTTTTTATAGTGAGGTAGTTCCACCCCCACTTGCTAATATAGTATCAGAGTATTTCCCGATCGTATTGGGGTATAAAAGAATAATTGTCGGTTCCCGTAGCGAAACCCGACGAGCCTTTCATCACGCGGGCGTAATTCCCAACGGGTACGGGGCACAGCGCTCTGATTAATCCCCTCTAAATATACGCCCGGGACTTCCCGGCTGGTAGTTAATAGGCAATATCCTGACTATGGTCACAGGGGAGAGAGGGAGAGGGGGCGAGAGAGTGGGAGATGGGGAGAGTGGGAGATGGGAAAAAATCTTCCTTCTTCCTTCTTCCCTCTTCCCTCTTCCCTCTTCCTTCGTTAAAACTCAAAAACAGGCCATTCCGGTTGCCGGAGATAGGTGGTCATGTCGTCAAACTTCCGCAGTTCCACTCGGTTTACGGACAGTTCTTGCGGCGTGTCCAGCCATTGCTCGTTTAACTCTGACAGCAAAGCGCACAAGCGAGCGCGGTCAAGGTTCGGCCCGATGTCCCCAAAATAACCCAGAGTAATGTGTGCCGTGAAATGATATTGCTGTTCAATTCCCAAAGCCATTAAATCGGGATTTTGATAGATCGATCGGCGAAACTCCAGAATTTGCTTGTAAGAGTTTTCGTCCGTCGGTGCCAAACAAACACCCACAGCTCTAGTCATCACCATCAACCCCAGCACTATCCAGCGAATGGGAGCGCCGCCCGCCAAGGGTTTGCAGGCGGCAAAACGATCGGCCATGCGCGAGCGCAGTTGCTCCTCAAATTCGGGATTTTTATCAGAGGCATCTCGAAAAGCGCTGCTCCAAATCAAATCGGCTACGGTTAAATGGAAGGTATCAGGAGGCAGTGCCACGATCGCACCCTCCGCTATTTCCTGCAATAGCCGTTGTTGGCTCGAGTGCAAATTACTATAAAATGCAGCATTTTCTGCATCTTCCCCCGCAGGGGGCGTAATCACGGAATAACCTGGAAAAGGTACAGGATTTCTCCGGCCTGCTTCGTCGGGCTTAAATTTTGGAGATTCCTGAATGTGTTCCACCTGGGACTTGTAGGAGTCCAGCAGCGTCATTCGCGCCACCCGATTTACGTAAGCTTGATAAGTATCATCCAATCTTGATTTCCTCGCGGTGACATACTCCCACACCAAATTTTATATTATGGCGCGGGCTTCCAACAGCCCAATTCAGGATATGTTGGACAAGCCTCGCCTGCAACTCGGATTTTTTTTGCTAGTGAGCGTTGATTATGCAAATTTACCTGTTTTGGGGAGAAGACGACTTTGCGATGGCGCAGGCTGTGACAAGTTTGCGGCAAACAGTCCTCGACCCCAACTGGGCTAGTTTTAACTATGACAAAATTATTGCCGATTCCGCCGGAGCTGTGGTCGAAGGGCTCGATCGAGCCTTAACCCCGCCCTTCGGTACCGGCAGCCGTTTTGTCTGGCTGGCAAATACGACTGTAACGCAGCAGTGCTCTCCTGAACTGTTAGCACAATTTGAACGAACACTGCCAGTGATTCCCCCTACCACCGTGCTGCTGCTGACATCCGTCAAAAAACCCGACAGCCGGCTCAAGTCTACCAAGTTAATTTCCCAGTCCGCCCAAGTGCGGGAATTTTCACCGATTCCGCCTTGGAATGACAAAGAATTAGCCCAGCGGGTGCGCCAAGTCGCGGGCGAAATGAACGTAAAATTGACAGCCACAGCGATCGAACTTTTGGCCGAATCCATTGGCAGCGATACCCGCCAGCTATACAGCGAACTCGAAAAATTGCTGCTGTTTGCGGGCAACCGCAGCCAACCTCTGAACCCGGAGGAAGTTGCCGCACTGGTGCACTGTCACGCCCAGAATACCTTCCAGCTAGCCGATGCGATTCGCGAGGGCAATACCTCCGCCGCTTTGGATTTATTGGCAGGCTTAACTGGCCGCAGCGAGCCTGGTTTGAGGATTGTGGCTGGCTTGACTGGTAAGTTTCGGATTTGGCTGTGGGTAAAGGCGATGATCCAAGCGGGCGATCGCGATGATAAAATTGCTCAAGCTCTAGAACTCGGCAATCCGAAACGAGTATACTATTTTCGTCAAGAAGTCAAGAACGCCAGCTTAGAAAAACTGCAAAAAAGTTTGCCCTTGCTGCTAGAGTTAGAAGCTTCTTTAAAGCGGGGCCGGGAAGAAATCTCAACCCTGCAAACCAAAGTTATAGAACTTTCTAGCTTGTTTCGCTGATGCGCGACAGGGCACAGGATCGGCCCCTTACTGTAAATTTTTACAACAAATTTCTTTCTTCGGCTATGTGCTTGATGCCGGCTCGCAGGCCAAAAGGTCAATAGATACTAGAAATACTCTCAGAATGCCAAATTAGAAGTTAATGTGGTAAATAAATATTGTCCGCCGAATGCCGATCGGTTAATATTATTTGCCGGCTCTCCACCCCCCCCCAAAAAAGAGCGCTACCCATGACACAACAGAACCCGCGGGAACTGCTCAAGCAAGGCGATCCAAAAGCGATCGCATCTAGCATCAACCGTACACTCAAACCCAAAGGCATCAACGCCGATGTGACGCGGGACAACGGCTGCCTCCACATAACTCTGGAGGCAGACAAAGTACCGGATCAAATGGTATTGGTCGATTTCATCCGCACCGGCATGACGAAGCTGGGACTCGAATCAATTCACACTGTAAAGGTTTACGGGCGTCGAACAGGTGACGGTGAGCCTGCGTGGGAAGATGAAATTGATCTGATGCCTGCGGATTCAATGCCTTACCCCTTGGATAGTGGAATGCCTGACGACTCTGTAGGTTTAGATGATGTCGAGCCCGAAGAGGAAGACTATTATCAAGAAGGAGAATTCGATCGAGATGACGACGAGGAAGACGAAGACGAAGACGAAGATCAAGCCCCGCCTCCGAAAAAACAATTTCCCAAATGGGTAATACCTGTGGGTATCTTAGTACCTCTGGCGGCGATCGCAGGGCTTTTCTTTACTAAAACTTTCCCCTTCGGCGACTCGAACCCAGAACCGATAGCCCCCGAAGCTGCTTCCCCTTCCCCGAAACCCGCATCTCCCCCTTCTAAAGCCGCCGCATCCTCGACCGCCGCATCTCCGGGCACCCCACAGGCAGCCTCCCCTGCACCAAAACCCGCTCCCACTGCGGCTGCGCCAGCAAGCCCAGCTCCAGCTTCTCCTGCACCAAAACCCGCCGCGCCTAAGCCTGACTCTTGGAGGGCAGCCGTTAACACAGCTCAGAAGGCAGCAATTTCGGCCCAGACGGCTCAGTCTCAAAATGAGTGGATCGCAGTAGCAAGCGAGTGGCAGCAAGCGGTTAAGCTCATGAGAGCCGTACCGTCAACCAGCCCGAACTATCAAAAGGCTCAGCAAAAAGCGGCAGAGTATCAGGCTAATCTGATTGTTGCCAACCGCAGGGCGGCAGCAGCGCCTTAAGAGTTTTGATTGGAATACTAAATGTGCTAAAAGTCAAAAGTCAAAAGCCAAAAGTAAAAAATCTTTTTTTACTCCCAGCTTTCTTACTTTTGACTTTTTTCAATTTTAGTGACATATTCATACACCAACTAAGTAAATTATGGCGTAGGCTTCTCAGGGACTCCTCAAAAGCGCATAGGACATTAACTGTTAAATCAATTCTTTCTTGGTAGTTTACTTTGATATAATAATCCTTAAACTCTAAGATCATTGCAGCATATTTGTAGGAACTGGTATAACTCAACAAATACAGCAACAACCGGTTTATCAAAGAAACCGGGTTACTAAACACAGAGCTTGGGTTAAATGTGTTCTTCCCCTTGATTAAAGCGCTGAATTACTTGACTTTCTTCGACCATAACAATAGCATCATTGGGAATATTGAGGATACCTGTAAATTGATCTTGACTTGCTTTCACAGCTTGTTCTTTATTTTTGTATTCGGCGATCTCGTGCTGTAAATTGTCAATAGTCTGTTGAAACCGAGTGGCTTGTCTGAGCATTTCTTGTTCGGAAAAGTCCAGCATTTGCATCAAATTGGCAACTTGATGTTCCAGTAATTGGGTTTCGCCAAAATTGTTATTTGTAACAAAGCTTGTAGGATTTTCTGAATAGTCAAAAACACTTTGTTTGTCGGGCATGGACAATGCAGTTTTGACACTAAGTGCCAAATCTTTAAACATTTCAGCCGTGCTGTGGGGAATTTTAACTTTGAGGAACATCACTACCGCAAACACACTTCCTGACGGCAGAAGTCCCCCAAATCCCAAGACAGACTTGACTTGGTAGGGGATAATTAAGGAATTTTGCTCAGGAATAAAGGGGCTGCCTTTTGCCTCTGATACGTGAAAAATATTTAATACTGCGGGCTCTAATTGCAGGAACCTTTCTCGCTCAATTCCGAGGAATGTAGGAATGTCTAAACCAAACTGCCGGATTATTTCCGAAATCGCCGGCATTTGAGCCACTAATTTGGTGCTAACTAATGGAATAGCTGTATTTTCTGCTGCTGTGTGCCGAGAATTCCACTGCGGTTCTGTGCCTGCGGCTGCTAGCAGAGTCCAACATTTCATGTCGGCGGCGGGGGAATTGCCCTTCATCAAGCGGCGCGCAGATTGTTGCAATGAGTCTTCTAATTCCCCGTAGGGATGAGTTTTGAACAAACGCACTAAGGCACAGGTATTTTCTCCAGTTTGCGAATCGCAAAAATGTCGGTAAATATAGTTAACAATCTTCTGGCTGCTGGCTTCCATACTAGCAGTATTTCTACCTAAATGGCGCAGGACTAAGCTGCATTTCGCCATGTCTTGCGGGGTAAATAAGGTAATATCGTACATTAAAAAATGCTCTCCAAGAGCTCAAACACTGTTTTTCATTTATCGTTAAGGCCGCTAAGCCATCCGGAATCCTAGGGAGAGTTTTCAACAAAGTGTTATATCAAATCCGGTAGCATCGGAATTATTCCTCTCTGTATTCTCTCCCTCTGCGTTCTCTGCGCCCTCTGCGGTTAAATCATTCCGATACAACCGGAAACGATATTAGTTAAAATATGTAGAAAATTTGCCCGCCAAATGCAGCGGTTGTATGCCAGGATACAGAAATTAAGATTAAAAAAAATCTATCCCCTAGGGTAGGCCACAAGGACAGAAAAGCCGATGTATAATTTATGGAATAATTTTTTACGATGACTCGCCCATAGGAATTAAAGAAACAAGGTTTTTCAGCGGATATGCCTCGCGTTGTATTGGGCATTTTCGTAGATAAAAGTCGGTTTCTGGGTCAGCCATCTTCACAGAAATCCTTGAAACTCAAGCGGCAATTTTTGTGGCGGGCGATCGCACGCCGATTCATCAAAAATTGGTACAATTTCGTCAGTCTGGGACGCAGAAAGCGGGTTTTGTTACAGAGAAAAAACCCGGTTTCTTTGTTTTGGCTAAGTAGATGCTGTGTTCAAAACTTTTAACTACCCCAAAAAACTCTACTCAGCAGGTGGAGACTTTGCTTCCAGGGCATCTTTAGCAGACAATCCCTGATCTTGAACGCCAAAATACCACAAACTAGCAGCAGCTTCGGCGCGAGTCACTGATTTCTTCGGCTGAAACAGAGTAGTAAAACCAAAAACGCGGCGAATATTCGCCAAATCTCCATTGTTAAAATCAGCTAAAACTGCCCGCGACGCCTGGGAATCAATTTTAGAAGCATCTTGAAAACCCCACTTTTCTTTCACTCCGTCAATGTTAGCTGTCGGTAAAACTTGACGACTATCTAAAGGCACTTTCCAGAGAATCATTGTTTCGCGAGTTAAAGGTGCATCCGGGCGAAATTTCACATCTTTAGTTTCTCCAGAAAGCGAACTCGGAATTACACCTGCTTCTGCTAAACCTTGAATTGCTGAAAAATCCGGGTCTGTTTTGGGTACGTCAGAAAAAGCCGGTTCGCTAGAGTCTACTGCTAATCTAATTTGTTTGGCTTGACGGCTAGCATAAATCTGATTGTTAGCTGCTACTAACCAGCGGGCGTATTCGCGGCGAGTGATAATTTTGTTGGGTTTGGGTAAAGTGCTGCCAGTTTCTAAATTAGCACTTTGTGCCGCTCGCACTTTTAGCACTTCCAACTGACTTAAATCTGCCACATACTGCCGCAACTGTTGAGGAATTTGGCTTTCTTGTTCGCTAACTTTTGCTGATTTTGGCGAGGCGGATGGTGTTGGAGTAGTTCCCTCTGAATTAGATGGAGTTGGTGAAGCGGTTGGAGATGCGCTAGACTCGGAATTATTAGGTTGGGGACTGGCGGCAATTTCGGGGCTTTCTTTGCTGTAGTCGATCGCAAATTCTGTAGAACCCCCTACTTTCTGAGTAGGAGAAAGCGACACTGTTACCCGTAAATTATCTCGCGTTGCTACCAAAGAACCTTGTCCCTCGGCGGTGGGGCGGCTGACTATTTCCCAGTTGCGACGCCCAAACTCTGTGGAGTAAAAGTTTTGAACCGAATTAACCGGATCTGTGCTTTCCCAGCGCAGCCGCACATTTTTTGGCGACGGATCTGTTTGCCCACTAACTTCGATTAACTCAGCATTAGGATAGAGTGGAATCTCTGTTGGGAAATCGGGAGGAAGTTTGGCGGTAGAGTTTGTCTCAATTGCTGTCGCTGGTGGCGGGGAAGAGAAAACCACTGGATTTTGTTTTAATGTCGGATCGGCGGCTAAAGATTCTTCGAGTGCCTTGCTGTTGGGGCTGTTTGCACAAGCTGTGACAGCAGCCAGCAGACACACAGCTAGCCAAGTATTTACAGCAGCGAGTATATTGGTTTTACTGGTTTTACTGGTTTTAGCTGGCGATCGCCCTTGAGAGTTGCGTCGCTGTGGAGTAAATATAATATTCAGCATAAATCCCCCCTTTGCGGATATATTTCTAGGCTAGCGCAGATCGATCGGGCAAATATATTTCTTAACCAAATGAAATTTCTGTATTTACTTCTAGTTACTGCTACATTACTTGTCTCGCCTCTCAAATTGTCCCGTCCCGCTGCATCTCAACCAGCCCCGCTGCGGACAGCCATTCAGACGCCAGAGTGGCAGCCATTTTGCTCAGCGATGGGTCAGTTTGCGATCGATATGCCGGGAAATCCCAAAATTAATTCCGAAATTTTTTCAAATCAAATTATTGCTCATACATACCGATCGAACTTAAAAAATAAAGAAACTTATTTGCTTCAATACTTTGACCTAGATTTTCGGCTAAGGAACAATAATATCAATAATATCAGAATTACTTTAAATAATGCCGTTGATTTATTTGTAGTGGGAGCGAATGCTAAATTGTTGCAAGTGCGGGATATTTCCCTCGGAGGCTATCCGGGAAAAGAGTTTGAGTTTCAGCCGCTTTCCCCCACTGAACCGATAGGTGTGGGCCAAGTCTTTTTGGTGGAAACGCGCGTTTACGGGCTGGTAGCCACTACCCCAGAACCAGAAAATGCTCAAAAATTTCTCGACTCTTTTCGTTTGTTTTGAAGCAGGAGGTTCGGCAACGAGCAGTGTATGGGATTTAACGGATTTAATGGATGGATGTTGGGGGAAGAAGTCCCAGGTTCGAGGTTCGAGGGAAAAATTTGTTGGGAGTGGCGATCGCATTTATTAATAAAACTTACGCCTTTAAACTTGGTTCCTAGGAAAATATTGGCTTGAGCAACGAAAAATGGCTTCATCTACCAGGTTTCTGAGGAATAATGCGGTCAAAACTCATTAAGTTAAATGTGACTGAAGACCTTATTTTGTTTTTTGTACTCTATCTAACGGCATAGATAAATTTTACACCCGTGGAGCGATGTAGATACTTCCTCAAGTTTATATATTTGATATAAGGATTTTTAAATCGCAGAAAGCACAAATAAAGATGCTGTCTTGATCCATCTGGCTCCCATCTGGCTCCCATCTGGCTCAACGAAGGCAGGGAAGTCAGGCTCATCGAAAGCTTACCCGGAGGGTATTAACCTATTATGAACAAACTAACACCAATTCTCCTCAGCGGCATCCTATTATTTGGAGCTGCTGCTTGCAGCGAGGGGGCTAAAACTAGCGCTGATGCTCCTAATACTACCACAGAAAATACCACTACCCCGCCCCCTGCCGAGACAGTTCAAAAAACTCAGGGTGACGCAACTAGCGATATTCGCAAAGCACAAGCAAATTCTGATATCAGGGCCAGAGAACAGCGCAACAATGTGACGGGTGGCGATGCCATAAGAGCCGATGGCGACCTCCAAAGTGAAGTACGATCGAAGTTAGAAGTAAACATCACTAAAGGTCAGCTAACTGTTGATGCAAAAGACGGGGTTGTCACCGTAGGTGGCACAGTTCCCAATCAAACTGATTTAGCTAAAATTGAGCCGCTAGCTAAAGAGATTAAGGGTGTCAAACAGGTGAATGTGACGGCTGTTGTCGCCCCTGCTGCACCCGCATCGCCTAGCAGCAATCAATAAATTAGCAGGAAGAATTGCGAGGGAAAGAAGGGAAAAGGATGTAGTTATCTAGGAGAGAAGTCTGAGGGAAGAGGGTATAGTTGGGCATTGTAAGATTGCTGGCGGAGCGGATTGCAACGCTTAGGTGACTCTCTAGGGAGAGTGGGGTTTTAAGTGAAAGAGTGTAAATTGAATTTTAAATTCACGAACTCAAAACTCGCGCAATACCTGCAACTTCCCCTTCCCAATTTCCGATTTCCCATCCCGGACAATTAGTTGGAAACCAACCTGAAGATAGAGCGGGAAGTTATTCCCAGCGACCGATGAAAATTGTTGGGAAAAAATGACTAAATGTGATTGATGGCAGAGCATAAATTCTGTGGTTGTGTAAAAGTAGTATATTTTTCAGGAGAAAAAAAATGGCTTTAGGTCAACACAAGCGAGCTGTAGGAGCATTTTCTAATTACCGAGATACGGAACTAGCCCTGATGGAACTGCAAAGTACCGGGTTTCCGATGAATAAAGTTTCGGTAGTTGGGGAAAATCTCGATCGCAGCGAAATTGCCGGCGCTAGCACTGGTACTGGTAAGGGTACCGACGACAAAGTGGGCGGCGGCGCCAAAGCAGGCGCGACAGCGGGAGTCGTGACGGGCGGTTTGATTGGGTTACTCGGAAGCATTGGAGCGCTAGCGATTCCGGGAGTGGGCCCGGTGATGGCGGGGGGTGCGATCGCAACTCTGCTGGCAGATACTGTAATCGGAGGCGCGATTGGGGCAGCAGCAGGCGGTTTGGTAGGCGGTTTGGTCGGTTTGGGAGTTCCCGAAGAAAAAGCTAAAGCTTATAACGATCGCGTCTCGCGTGGAGAATATTTGGTATTCATAGAAGGAACAGATGCCGAACTTGCCACAGCCGAAGGAATTATGAGCGTGCGGGGCATTCAGGATTGGGGCATTTACGATGTGCCTGCAGACACCGGCCGCAGAGCTTCGGGCCGCCAGAAGCGCGCCGTGGGAGTATTTTCAACCCGCCGCGAGACGGAACACGCACTGGGAGAACTTAGAACTGCCGGTTTCGACATGGATCGGGTTTCGGTGATCGCTAAGGATGCTGAGTCTAAAGGGGACATCGCAGGCATTGACGTGCACGGCAGCGCGGACAACAAATCCGATGAAGGGGCCACAAAGGGCGCACTCACAGGTGGTACTTTGGGCGGTTTGACAGGCTTGTTGGTAGGTCTGGGCCTAGTGGCAATTCCGGGAATCGGGCCGATTATGCTGGCAGGAGCCTCAGCTACGGCGATCGCCACTACACTCGCCGGTACGGCTTTGGGTGCGGCAGCAGGCGGCTTGATCGGAGCTTTAGTCGGTATGGGAATTCCCGAAGAGGAAGCTAGAGCATACAACGATCGCGTGGCAAGAGGAGATTACTTGGTACTGGTTGACGGCAGCGAAGCAGAAGTCGCTAAAGCTGAAACCATTCTGAGCCGCGGAGGCATTCAGCATTGGAACACCTACGACTATAATAATCCCAGCGTCGATAGCGCTCGGGCTGATTACGGCGCACCTGGCACTCCAGGGGTTGATACTACCGCTGGTGTTTACGATCCAACTTATGGCACTACCGGCCGGCCTCTGATTTAATACTTCAGAGTTTGTTTGAGTATTGTTTCTACTTCCGGCAGGGTAGTCGCACTCGCGCACTCGGATTGTGGAAAGCGATCCCACCAACACCGGCCACCTAGCGGTTTTACGCTTCGTCGGTAAAATTATCTCAAAAGTCGGCTTTTTCTCTGAAAGCCGGCTTTTGTTTTGTTCTGAAAACTTAAAAAAGCCACCTGTCAAAAGTTTAATTTTGATTAGGGGCCCAGTCCGTGAGCTGGGCTTGGCGCCGGAGGATCGATCGCTTCCCTGAATTTTTTCAGCCGAAATCTGCACCGATTTTTGAGTCTGTAACACTCACTACAGCTCGATTGCAAACCCTGCTGTATTATGAAATTAGATGACATAAATTACAGCAGATATTGCCCAGTTAGTCAAAGAGCGACTATCTTTAATTATGGGGTGTCTAATTTCACCAACTTATACAGGTGAAGTAGCCAGCCCCGCGCGCCCAGAAATGCCTGCCGTGGTCGGTAAATATTAGAAGAATAATATTGTCAGATCCTTCGGGCAAGACTTAGGCTGGTCATTAGTTGGCTGTAGCAGCAGACTTGCCTTTGGCAAAACCTGCTACAGGAATACAGTTTTTCTGGGAATGCCTCAGCGAAACATTTGAGAAGCCCAGGAACAGCTTTTATGTCCGAGCGCGTCTGGTGTAGGGTGGTCTGTTAATTAGAACCGCAAGCGCTCATGGATCGAGTAAAGATTGACAGCAAGCACAGCAGCGCGGGAGCACAATGGCTCGCGGCGTCTTTTTTCGCGAAATCTCAGGCTCAGGGCAGCGTATTGTTTGCTTTGCCTGCGACTCGCTCAGCACTCCGAGGGAAACAGCCTTCCTGTTGGATTTCACTGGCGCGCAGCACAGTGGGGGGAGGTGAAACTAGCTGAGCTGACCGGGCTCTGCTTTCATGGGAGATGGAAGATAGAAGGCACTTATGTAGAAGGCATTTGGGGTTGAAGCTCCGATATCTTGTTTCTTGATTGCACTCATAAATTCGATCGCCAGTACCAGCAATTTTTCCGGTCAGAATGCGGCGCGGATGCCGCCAGCAATACCCCAAATATTCGATCTATCTTTACAAGAGCGATCGACAACTTCTCGGTATTTTGGTAATTAGTTAGCAGGTAATATTAGTGGTTAGCAGTTAGTATAAATACAACTAACAATTAACAACTAACATCAACGGCTAAATAATTACTAGCCGAATAATACTTACAGGACTTACAGGCGGCGAGAAACGCGATTTTTTCATAACTTCCGCGCTAGCCAACCTCAGATTATACCAGAACCCTGTTTATTTTCGTAAATTATAACTAGGAGAGCAGGGTGATGGTAGGAATCAAGCAGTTTTGACAATTGTTAATGTGGCCGTATTAGTTTAAAAAACTGACTGGCAAACACGATAGTACAAACTTTCACACAACATAGAACATCGAGAAATTAAGGAAACTCACTCAATTTTTTTATGAATTTCACTGAACTTTTAAGTGCCGATGAACTTTTAATTAGACATAGAAACGGGGAACGAGATTTTCGAGGGGCTAACCTCATTGCAGCTCATTTGAGTGAAGCTAATCTCAGTCGAACAAATTTGAGCAACGCTAATTTGAAAGGTGCCAACTTAATTAGAAGCAAACTGATTGGTGCTAATTTAAACGCCGCCGACTTGAGCGGGGCTAATTTGTCTAAGGCGAAATTAATTGAAGCTAACCTGGGGAGTTCTAGTTTCACTGGAACTGTGGCGATCGGCGCAGATTTTAGCGGCGCCAATCTCAGTGGAGCAATATTGTCTCAGGCTGACTTGAGCAAAGCTGTGATGACGGGAGCGAGTTTAGTAGGAGCTTGTTTGCTAAGCGGCTCGAAACTCACTGAGGCTAATTTGAGCGGGGCGACGCTGAGCCGAGCAATTATGAGCGGGGTTGATTTAAGCAGAGCAAATCTGACGAGAGCGATTCTCAGCGAGGTAGATTTGACCGGGGCGAACCTGAGCGGAGCAACTTTAACTCGGGCTTATCTCAATCGCGGAAATCTCAGCGGCGTCAATTTGGTTGGGGCTTGCTTGAGCGAAGCAAGTCTGCGGGAGGCTTCTATTAGCGCTGCTAATTTAAGCGGTGCTGACTTGAGCGGTGCTGACTTGCAATCGGCCAATCTAAATGGCTCTAATTTGAGCGGTGCCGACTTGCAGGGAGCTAATTTGAGTAAAGCTAATTTAAATGGTTTGATTCTGCACAATGCGGATTTGAGGGCTGCGAATTTGAACAAAGCTTCTTTGCGGGGAGCTAACTTGTGCGGTGCAAATTTGGCAGGTGCTAGCTTGCTGGAAGCGGATTTGCGGGGGGCGAATTTGAGTCACGCCAATTTGTCGGGAGCCGGTTTGCTGCTGAGTTCTCTGACAGGGGCGAATTTGACAGGAACTAATTTGTCGGAGGCTAATTTGATTGGGGCCAGCTTGAATGTGGATAATTTGAATGAAGCAGCTTTGGGCGGGGCGATTTTGCCGAATGGAGCTACTCACAGCCGTGATTGATCAGTTGATTAACCATAATTAATTAGGTCAATCTCAACAAAACCGAACACCGAGAAACCCGATTTTTGTATGGGCGGTGCCCAGAGTGCCGGCCCTTCCGGGTTTCTAGCCTCTCCATCGCCCGGAGCTGATTAAGGCGGTTGAGCTTTAACCCAATTCTACGGAAAGCCGATTTTGGCAGGAAATGCAGGAAACATCGATCGCCCCGCTCAAACTCCAATCGAACTCAACCTGCACTCGGTCAGGGCCAAAGCGCCCCAAAAAACCCGGTATCCTCGCGCTCATCGCTATTTGGGAAATATTTTGGGAATTTACTTGAAAATTTATGGACACCGTGCTATGGTTAAAAGGTTTGAGACTTAAAAATCAATAGAGGTAAAACCCCGCAGAATGAAACAATTGGGAACCCATCTGGTCGCTGATGCTTGGCAGTCTCCTGGAGACCTGCTTAACGATCCTGAACGTATCCGCCGCGCTATTCTCGATGCGATCGAAGCCGGAGGAGCTACTCTCATCGATTTGTGCGTACACCAGTTTAGTCCTCACGGAGTGACAGCTACTGCTACTTTGGCAGAGTCCCATATAGCAATCCATACTTGGCCTGAACACGGTTATTTTGCCGCAGACTTATTTTTCTGCGGAGCCGGCGACCCTCACCGAGCCATGAAGGTGCTACAGACAGCTTTGGAAGCTAAACAGGTAAAACTCACTGAGTTCACGCGCGGTTTCGAGCCAGGGGTGGGAATTGTAGGCTCTGCTTGTGAAGAGCAGTATGCCCCTCGTTCAGTAGAAACGAGTGCCGCCAGAGGATGATGGCCAATTAGCGTAACTTTGAACAATTTATGCTAGGTTTTGTTTAAAATCCCACGGCTTGAGCCGTGGGATTCTTGTTGGAATTTACTTTTTCATTAATAAGGGGCGGACAACTAAATAACCTGCACCGAAAGCTGCAATCACAATCAGAAAAATCGCGATCGCCAACCACAATCCGCTTAAATCTGAGGCTTTTTTGGGTTGAGAGCGCACGCGGTAAGGAGTTTCCGGCACCTCTGTAAATAATTTTTCGGGAAGTGGCTGCGGCATCGAGGGGACTGTTGGCTCCGGTTCCGGTAGGGGGAAGGGGAAAGCCACTGTCTGAGGTGGTTGAGGTATGGCAGAGTTAGTCTGCGAGGTTACAGGTGGTGGGGGCGGAGGTTCAATGCTGAAATTGAATTTGACTGACGGCATTTGAGGCATCCCTGTCTGGGTGACGCTCTGAGCCGAGTTGACTACTTGCTGTAACTGTTGGGATACTTGAACTACTGTTTCTACTTCTCGCCGCAGTTGTTGATTTTGTTGGACTAATTGCTGATTGTGGGTTTTGAGGGAGTCCACCATCGCTTGGGCTGCTTGCAGCTCTGCCGTGACTTCTCGATAGAGGGAAATCGGTACCGATGGAGAGTAACTATTTGAGTTTTCGGGGGAAGTATTGTCAGATAAGGTAGTATTTTGCATAATTGTAGATGGCGAGGGTGAACTTGTTTTAGTGTAGCCTGAGACTATTTGCAATTAGATCGATCGCAACACAATTCGTCAAGATATTTGTTACAGATATTGAACGTTAATTTAATTTAATGTTACAAGTTTTTAGTCGATCGCTATGAACAACTACGCACCGGAACAAACTATGTCGCAAAAGTCAAGCACCGAGGAAATGAAATACGGCGAGCGCCAGATTTTGGAAGGGGAGTTAATTACTTTCCCGAATCCGCGAGTCGGGCGGCGCTACTCGATTAACATTACGTTGCCAGAGTTTACTTGCAAGTGTCCATTTTCGGGCTATCCCGATTTTGCGACAATTCACGTTACTTACGTGCCCGACGAGCGGGTGGTAGAGTTAAAAGCGCTGAAACTGTACGTTAACAGTTATCGCGATCGCTACATTTCTCACGAAGAATCGATCAATCAAATTTTAGACGATTTTGTGGCCGCTTGCGCGCCGCTGGAAGCGACGATTAAAGGCGATTTTTCGCCGCGCGGGAACGTGCACACTGTGATTGAGGTGTCGCATCAGAAGTAGGTGAAGTCCCTGTGAGTGTCCGCCCGCTTGAACTGCTTTAGCGGGTAGGTATCTCATCGGAGAGAGATTCTAATGACATAAATTGTTTGACATTTAATATTTCAATCAACACCAGTTCTCCGCTGCTAGAATAGTGCAGAATCATGTTTCCTTCATCTTCGGCATAGGCGATCGGGCAATCGGAAATTTCGATCAGCATCGCATCTACATCGGGGCTGTATCTAATCTTTTTCATATCTTGACTTTCTAGAATCTCTTTAGTAATGCGTGTTAACTGAACTCAATCCTTTTTAGGATCGCGAATTAAATAATTTACACTCTTGAAAGTGGGGAGTAGGGGTTGGGCGTCCCGCCCGCCCTTTCTGGACGGGCGGGACGCCCATCCCACAAGAACCATCAAAATTGTAAGTTATTTAATTCTCATTCCTTATCACATTTATTTCCTGTTTAATTATCCGTTTTTCACCTGGTGTAAGGTGCAGCGCACCCTACGGTTAGTTTTGATTCGCTAGAGAAGTCGGCGCTATTTCGCTCTTTTCTTCCTCTTGTTTCGATTCTGCCAACTTGTCCAAAATCTCCACAACTTCTCTTTCAAAACTCACCTGAGCGCGATTAGTTCGCCCGCCGACGTATAGTTTGCCGTTGGTTTCCAAAGCCCAAATCTGCGAGTGAGACAGATAGCTCATCAGCACACTGAGCATCAGCAACCCGAAGCCAGTATAAACGATCGGAATACCCGGATCGGCTTTAATTTGCAATCCCGTACTGCCTACAACTTCGTCAATTGTCAGCATGACTCCGTTAACTTCTACCGCCGTTCCTGCGCGAACTGTAGTTAACAATTTGCCATCCGTACCGTACACTAACATTGTGCCTTGCAAGTCTTTTGCTAGCAGAGAAACTCCCGCACTCAAATCGGGTTTTGTCGGAATCCAAGCTCCCCAAATTCTGCCTTTACCTTGAGTGTCTAGCTGAGCCATTGGCAATTGTAAAACCGGGCTTTTGTTGAGGCGAACTCGCACGGCGGCTATTGCCCAATCTGCTTGATAAAAAGTGACTCCCCGATATCTGAGGGGCTCGTTAACGTGAATGGTTTTGCGATCGACCTCTTGGCCTGTTTTGTCCAAAACTGACAGGTCAGAGTAAAATTGGTCGATGCCGCCTTCGGGAGTATAATCAATCCAGAACCGATTAACTCGCATCGACCAATCCTTCGGTATTTGCGGCCCGGCCCAAGGCCCCGCATCTAAGATATTCTGCACCTGAAATGTTTCGCCGCTGGGAACAATTTCTTGACCGAGAAATCCCGTCATTGCGCCCCATATCGACCCAGTTAAAATAATTAGCATACTGGCGTGAACAATAATCGGGCCGATTTTGCCAATTATTCCCTTGCGGGCATAAACTTTTTCGCCTTCTCGAAATATGCGGTAGTTTTTTTGCTGCAAAAGTGGTTCTAACGAACTTAAAGCAACTGTTTCTAATTCCGCACTGAGAGCTAATTTTTCAAACTGCTTTGGTTCTTCATAAAATTTCCAGCGGCGGGCGGCTTTTAATGCGGGAAATTGTCGGGTAAATGTACAAGCTGTTAAGCTGCTGCCGAACAAAATTAAGATTGACAAAAACCACCAAGTGCGGTATACGTGGTCAAGTCCTGCAATTAGCACAACTTTCCAAGTTAGGAAGCCGAACAAAGCAGGGTGTTCGGGATAGTTAGATTGGTAAAAGGGTACTGATTGGCCTTGTTCGATGACGGTGCCGGAAATGCTGAAAAATGCGATCGTCAGCAGCAAGATAATTGCCAGCCGCAAATCTGCTAGCACCGGCAAGATTTCTCGCTTGAAAAACCTTTGAGGGGCAGTCGCCCAGTTTGAGAGTTTTGATAGAAATACTTCTTTTGATGTCATTGGTAATTATGGAGGAAGTTCGGCAACGGATTTTGTAACGGATGTAACGGATGTCAGCAAGTTCGGCAACGAAGCAGTGTACAAGATGTAACGGATGGCACAAGGGAGAAGGAAGAAAAAAGAGGGAAAAACAAAAGATGAACAAAATATTATTATGTTTATTGAAAAAGTCTCAATCAATTTTGAATTCTTTCTCTTTTCTTTCTTTCTTCCTTCGTGTTTTTCGCGTCTTCGCGGTTCGTTAAAAAAAACTTAATTCACGCATTCCGTAGTGATTGCTATCTCTCTAAATAAGGGCTGAAGTCCTTACAACGAAACTTACGCGGGCAGTATCCGGGAAAGCAGGGAGAAAACGCCAAATCCTACTAGCAAAACGCCGCTAACAGGCGTAATCCAACTCGACCACCGACGCAATTCTAACAACTTTTTAATGCTAGCAGTGAAAGTACCTGCTATAATCAGCGGAGCGACGTAGCCCGCCGCGTAAAACAGCAGCAACACACCACCTAAAACTGTATCTCCCGTTTTGGAAACCCAAGCTAAGAGGGTAGCTAAAACCGGCGTGCTGCAGGGAGACGCTACTAAACCAAAAGTTAAGCCCAATAAGTACGATCGCACGCCCGCCGGCAAATCTTTCGGCACCCACCCCACAGCGTCGAAAGACGGCAGTTGCAAGGGTAAAGCTTCGAGTAAATTCAGCCCCATTAGAATAGCAATAATGCTGACAAGAATCGGCAAACCCACGCCAATTTTCCCGTAAACTTGTCCGGCAAATGATGCTACAATACCTAAACCCGCAAGGGTGGTGGCTAATCCCAGGGAAAACCACGCAGACTGGGCGGCAGCTTGCAGGCGGCTTTTTGCTTCGTATCCGCCGATGTAGCCGATCGTGATCGGCAACATTGAAAGCATACAGGGCGTTAAGCTCGTTAGCAACCCTGCCAGAAAGATGACTCCGACGCTGACTAAACTGAGGTTTGTCAGTTGAGTATTTACTAAATTATTAGCAAATTGTGCGAGTTCGTAAAGTTGAGTTTGCAGGGTTTCCATCAGTCGATTTTAGATTTTAGATTTTAGATTTTAGATTGACTTCACAGCCCATCGATTTTAGATTTTAGATTTTAGATTATTAGATTTTAGATTGACTCCACAGCCCATCGATTTTAGATTTTAGATTGACTCTACAGATGAATCTGGGAGTTTAAACTAAATATCTAATTTTTTTGCTCTTCAGGACTCCTGTCGGGGGCTTGTAGCCCTAGGCAGGTGACTTCAGGTTCGGGGGTGTTCTGGCTTTGTTGAAAATTGTAACAGATGCGTGCAGGTTCGGTTTGAGATTTAAGATTTTAGCGATATTTACTGGTTGGGAGTTGAAAGGTCGATCGCACCCTGGTTTAAATTGATATCTTGACAGCATCCTCAACAAGCTGTTGGCAATGGGCGCAGCTTGGGAGTTAAAAGGTCGATCGCACCCTGGTTTAAATTGATATCTTGACAGCATCCTCAACAAGCTGTTGGCAACGGGCGCAGCTACACCCGATAATTCATGCACTGCGAAATCAGCCCGAAAGCCTGTTGTTGAAATTATTCAAGCAGACTTTAATTTTACTCTACTGTAAATTCAAGCTACTTTCTTCATTAATAGACCCGTCCGGCATTATTGCCCCTGCCAGCACCGCACCTCTGAGATTTGCTCCCGTTAAGGTAGCGCCTTCTAAATTAGCATTGCTCAAATTTGTGACTTGTTTGGAACCTCGGAAAAAGAAGCTGTGCAAGTCAGCACCTCTCAAGTTACTGTCGGCTAAATTAGCATATTGCAAGTCAGCACCGTGCAGCGTCGCATCCGTTAAATTAGCTTGGGTAAGATTGCTTCCCCAAAGTCGAGAATCTAAGACATTAGCATCTTGTAAATTGGCGCGGCTCAGATTTGCTAAAGTCAGATTAGCATCCCACAACTTCGTGCCGTTGAAATTAGCTTCCGTCAAATTGGCTCGACTGAGATCCGTGCCTAAAATATCAGCATTTGCTAAATTAGCGCTACTGAGGTCTGCACCAGAAAGGTCAGCATTTTTTAAGTTAGCACCGGACAAATTAGCACCGGACAAATTAGCGCCGGACAAATTGGCTTCTTGGAGATTAGCTGCCCGCAAATCGACAGCGCTCAAATCGCATTGCTTCCAGAGAAAGCTGACGCACCAATTATCTTTTAATAGGTGACTCAAATCCTCCGCATTCGCGGCCATCACAGGAGGAGTTAAGTAGAGAGTGAACAGGACGATCGCCAATACGGCCGCGAAGAAAATTTTCAACCTCATAACTCTTTTCATTGACACTAATTTGCGCCATTAATTATTGATGTCTAATCAAAGCATAGCAAATAATCTGCAACTTTCCTCCGCAAGATTACTCAAAAATATTAGTAATTTGTGGAACAGGCCGGAAAGCCTGTTCTTGAGAATGGTGCTCTGGGCGTGAGTAAAAACCGGGTTTAAGATGGCCGTGTTCGATGGACAAATCCCGATCGAATATCGCTACAAAGTAATACTTGCTGCGGGCAGTTGCGATCGCTCCCCCAGGGGCCTACCTGCAAACAATCCCCGTAGGAACTGCTCAATATGGGAAGAAAGAAACCGCCAAGCTAGCCTAAAAACCTTATATTTAAAGGGTTGTAGACGCATTTGTTCTGAATTGCGATCGTCATCACTAACTAAGCCCAACTTTCATCACACAATTCAAGCCCCAGCATCACAAAATCTCATCAAACTTATCACGTTCCTGAGACTACGGATATCACTGTCAGTAGCTGAAGTATGGAGGAAAATAAGAGCATACAGTTGAACACCACTCCTCCCATGCCTACTATCCCCCTTCTCCCAAGCCAATTAGTTGTCACAACTATTTTCAATTCGATCGAATCTTTGGGATTCACTAATATTGCAGGCAAAGTATTTCCGGGGGAGCAAGCTGAATCCCGACAAGAGGCAAATTTAAAAGTTAGTACCCAAAAGTTTTACACTAAGGGTTTAAAAAATCTCGAACAACAAGACTTGCACGGCGCTATTAAAAATTTTACTGCCACAATTAACATTAATCCGCAATTCGCGTCCGCTTACAACGATCGCGGTGTGGCCCGCTACAAATTAGGCTACAAGCAATCGGCGATCGAAGATTTAACTACCGCCATCGAACTCAATCCTTACCGAGCCAAGTATTACAGCAATCGGGGGTTTATGCTGACTGGTTTAAAAGATTATACTGCGGCGATCGCCGATTACAACTCAGCACTCCTGCTCAACCCTAATGTAGCTCAATCTTACTTTAACCGAGGTGCTATCCGCCTGCAAATGGAGAATTCCCTGGCAGCACTAGCTGATTTTGAGTCAGCAATTCGCCTCGATAGCGATTTTGCTAAAGCTTACTTTAACCGAGGAGTGATTAGATATAAATTGAGAGAGGTTCAGGGAGCATTTGAGGATTTTCAGAAGGCGGCCGAGCTTTTTAAGCTGCAGGGAAGAATGGATTCTTATCAAGATGCAGTTTCTAAAATTAGCCAGCTAAGGTATTAGTTGAATTGGGGAATTGAGAATTGGGAATTGGGAATTAGGAATTGGGAATTGATAATCAGGTAAGGTGCACCGAAGAGCACCCTACACCTATAATTATGGCGTCAGTCTGGTTAAAGTTAGCCAACTCTCAAGGCGGCGTCTCCGGGGGGCAAGTTATCGACAAGGAAAGCAGTAGAAAAGTTAATTGCAAAGGCGGCGTTTTGAACTGCTGCAGGGGCGGCATTTTGAACCACAGCCAAAGTCACTCCTCCAAATTGAATGAGTGTGTTGCTGCCAGATTGGGTGAATGAGGTGTTGGATAAAGGGCTGGTTAAGCCAATACGATCGCCATCTCCCGGCCTAAAATCAAGAATTATATCGCTCGTCCCATCCAACTCCAGATTTTCACCCGTAACCAGAACAAAAGTATCTGCCCCCGCGCCACCAGTAAGAGTATCGCTACCAATATCGCCAATCAAAAAATCGTTACCATCGCCGCCGATTAAAATATCGTTTCCTCTGCCGCCTCGCAAAAAGTCGTTACCAGCATCACCATTGACATTATCGTCGCCGAGATTTCCGTTGATAATATCGTCGCCCACACCTCCGCTAATGGAGTCGTTACCTTTGCCGCCTCTGAGAAAGTCGTCACCCGCTTCCCCCGTGAGGGTATCGTTGCCTTGGCTGCCATTAATTGCATCATCCGTCGGCGAACCGAGGATGGCATTGTTGCCGCTACCTCCCACTACACCGCTGGGATTTTGCTGAGAGTCTTGGGAAGTAACTTGATAGTTATTGGTGGTGTTTGGCAGTCTGAGCGCTCCCAAAGATAGATTTACGAAATTGGTACTATTGATTAAAGCGTTGAGCGCATTAACATCGCTAACTATGCTAGAAACCCGGCTGGGAACGATTCCTTGAACGACTTTTGCCGTCGAAATGCGATCGCCCTGCTGCACCGCATTCACCGTTTCAAAACCTTGAATAACGTTGCCAAAAACAGCATAATTACCATCCAAAAATGGCAACTCATCCAAAGCAAAATAAAACTGCGAAGAAGCCGAATTCAAAGCATTAGAACGAGCCATTGCCACAGCCCCGCGAGTGTGCGGCAACTGCGGCGTCTGGGTTACAACTTGGTTGTAAACAGGTTGCGCGGCCCCTTGCGGCTTGATTTCCAAAGGAATAAAACGCGGCTGATTGGTATCCGGGTCAATAAAATTACCCGTTCCCAATTGACTTGCTGGAATTCTCGTATCTCTGCTGCGCGGATCGCCTCCTTGCACCACAAAAGGCTCTGGCTGGCGCACAACTCGGTGA
The DNA here is from genome assembly GCF_036700405.1 of Microcoleus sp. T3_D1. Taxonomy (NCBI): domain Bacteria; kingdom Bacillati; phylum Cyanobacteriota; class Cyanophyceae; order Oscillatoriales; family Microcoleaceae; genus Microcoleus; species Microcoleus sp. T3_D1. The sequence goes on along the minus strand of NZ_JAUBOV010000019.1, from coordinate 33,567 downwards.
AACATCACCCCGTCGTAAATGCCTCGTTCAACTAAGTCAACAAAATTTCCCCCTGTAATCGGGGCATTAGTGCCGTCTACTTCGATCGTAACGGGTTGACCGTTAATTACCTGGACTACTATAGCTTTGCCTGTTAACGGGAGTGCAGCGCTCATGGGTAAATTGCTATTTGAGTGAGTGATATTTGGGTTTTAGAAGCAATCCGCGAATTGCCCTTACCCATTTAATCAGAAAACTGTAAACTTGTCTTAAGTACAGTTCTACTTCTAAAATTTATGATGTCCCGTCGCAAGTTTTTTAGCACTTTATTGGCAATTTGTCTAGTTGTTCTAAGTTTCAATTTTGCCACACCTGCATTGGCCCTCGGTGGCAAGCTTCCGACGCTGAATGAAGCCGCACCGGATTTTAGTTTGCCGACAAACAGCGGCGACGGACAAGTGTCCCTGTCCGATTATCGCGGTAAGTGGCTGGTAGTCTATTTTTATCCGAAAGACTTTACATCGGGATGTACGATCGAAGCGCGGAGATTTCAGGAAGACTTGCCGAAATACTTGGCAAAGAATACTCAAATTATCGGTATTAGCGCTGATGATGTCAACTCCCACGCGGAATTTTGCGATTCGGAAGGTTTAAAGTTTCCGCTGTTAGCTGATACGGATGGTAAAGTGAGTAAAGCTTACGGTTCTTGGATGAGTTTTATCTCGGCGCGGCACAGTTTTATTATTGACCCTGAAGGAATTTTGCGCGAAACTTTTGTGAAGATTAATCCGGCGATTCACTCCAAAGAAGTGTTGGCTCGTTTGGGGGAATTGCAGGCTAACGGGTAATACCATTTGAGATTTGAGATTTGAGATTTGAATAATTGGGAAGGACTGATGAAGCTTGTATTTGTAGTGAGGACTAAAGTCCTCTGTATTTTCAGAGGATTTTAGTCTTCAGTACACACGTTATCAGGTTGATTTTACTGGAAATGATGGCGGGTAACGTGACAAGCAATATCAGAATAAATCTAAAATCTAAAATCGCCTGTGCTGCCATACTCAGTGAGAATTAAACTTGCTATTGACTGCAAGAGGCTCGACAGAAGATTCAGGCTCTGAAAATTTTCTATTTCTGCTAGCCATGCGGCGTTCCGGGTCAATTCCCTCGAAAGTCGGTGGCAACCAAACTCGGACTACCAACAACACTCCCAAAACTAGCAGAAATGCGCCTGTTGATAATATTTGAACCCAGGGAGTTTCCAGCACACCCCGCACGATGACTTCTCGCAAAACTGATACAATACAAACTTCCACAGCCACCCCTATCGAAACGCGCTGCTCTTGCAAGTAAATAATTAGCAGCCGAAATAATTCCACCAAAACCAATAAAAATAGAATGTCGGCCGTCACTTCCTGAAAATTCAAAGGAGGCAGCAGCGAGAAAAACATTTCTCGCAGTTCGAGTACCATGAAACAGAACAAACCAATACACAAAGAAATTACAATTAAATCTTGGACTGTTTCCAGAGCGGTGACTATTAGTTTTAGATTCAACCATTGGGGGGGGTGATTGATCTGGTTATTTGAACGGTTTTGCATAGACGGCTCCTCCAATCTGTTTGACTTGTTTACAGCTTAAGTTAAACTTAGCTTATATTTGACCAAAAATCCGTTTAATTTATTTATAACCCTTATAAAAATTCCCTCTGTTGACAATTTCCCACAAACTTTTATTTACCGCGCTGGCGGGTTGACAGTTCGCCAAAGTTTGTGGTAAATACGACCTCCGATTAGTAGATTTGACTGGTGAAAAGCACAAGTCAAAATCCTAAAATGCTGCAACTGCTATAAAATAGGAAAATTGTAAAGAATTATTTACCACAGCTTGATAAACTCAAGCTAGGGACTCTCGGCTTTAATCATACAAAAGCCGCCAAGTCAACCGAAAAACCAAAAGTAATCCAGAGAGGATTGAACACAATGGCATTTGAACTCGCACCATTACCCTTCGCCCCTGACGCCCTAGAACCAGCTCATATGTCGGCTGAGACGTTTTCCTTCCACCACGACAAGCACCACGCTGCTTACGTCACCAATCTGAATAAACTGATTGAAGGGACTGAAATGGCGAGCAAATCCCTTGAAGAAATTGTCAAGGAATCTGCTAAAGACCCCTCCAAAGCAGGCATTTTTAACAATGCAGGTCAAGTTTGGAACCACAATTTCTTTTGGAATTCCCTCGCACCGGGCGGCGGTGGCACTCCGACAGGAGCTTTAGCTGAGAAAATCAACGCCGACTTCGGCAGCTTCGACAAATTCAAAGAAGAATTCAAGACTGCTGCGACAACTCAGTTCGGTAGCGGCTGGGCTTGGCTGGTTGTGGACAACGGCACTTTGAAAGTCACCAAAACTGCTAACGCTGACACGCCCGTAGCACACGGCCAAACTCCGTTGCTGACTTTGGATGTGTGGGAACACGCTTATTATTTGGATTTCCAAAACCGCCGTCCCGACTACATTACTAATTTCTTGGATAATTTGGCTAACTGGGAGTTTGCAGCAGCAAATTTGGCTGCGGCTTAGTAGCATCTTAGTTTCAGGAATAAAGTCCTCATATCATGTCCGATCGATTAACCATAATATCCCGGTCGGGGCGGGTTTTTGAGATGGCCCATTGTTGGCAGGTATTGTTGGCTCACGGGCCCCTACAAAAATCACGGTCGCTCGACCGGACATGATATCACTACAAACCGATAAAGTTTGTAGTGAGGACTAAAGTTGCAATCAATGAGAATTATATTGATTCCGGTTGCACCGTCGCTGATTGTTGACTGTGGACTGTTGACTGTGAGTCAAAAAACTGAAAATGGCAATTATTTGTGGGCAGCTTGATTCAACTTTATCGGGACGATGAAACGCGGATTTGATATCATTCCGGGGTCGCCGGAATTGATATTATTTAACCAAACTTGCTATTAGCAAACAAAAACAGCTTTCAACATTCCTTCGCCTCGGTCTGGTTGGAGTTCAAATCCTAGTTTTTTACAGAGGCTCTGCATCTGGTAGTTGCTATTGAGAATGTAGCCAACGATCGCCTCTAATTTCTCTTCCTGACCAATTTGCAGCATCCGCCTCAATAATTCTGTTCCCAAACCGCGCTTCTGATAGCTATCGCTAACGATCAGCGCAAATTCGGCTTGGTTTGTGCCGTGGAGTTTGCTCAGACGCGCTACTCCCAAAACCCGGTGTTCTGAGGTTTCCGGGTCTTGACGATCGGCTACTAATACCATTTCGCTATCGTAGTCAATAAAACAAATCCGGGTCAAACGTTCGTGAGCGATGCGGTGCTTTAACTTTACCATGTGAGCGTAGCGCAAATACACGCTCTCTTCGGAAAGTTCTTGGTGGAAGATCACCATCAGCGGCTCATCTTCTGGGCGAATGGGACGGATGGTGAGGGGACGATCGCCCTCCGTTGACCATGTTTGAACGTATTGCGTAGGATAGGGGCGAATCGCGGGTGAAATGCGGTTTTCTGTTGTCTGGAGAACAACGCGGGCATCAAGAGCGATCGCCCCTTCAGGAGAAACCAACAGCGGATTAATATCAATCTCGGCAATTTGAGGTTGCTCTACAATCAGTTGACTGAAACGAACTAATAACTGTTCGAGTTTTACCAGGTCAATTGCCGATCGACCGCGCACTCCTTGCAAAGCTTTATAGATGCGCGTTTGCTCCATCATCCGCCGCGCTAGGGTGGTATTTAAAGGCGGAAGTGCCAGCGATCGATCTTGAAAGACTTCCACTAATTGTCCGCCGGAACCAAACAGCATCACCGGCCCAAATTGTGGGTCAATACTGCTACCCAAAATTAGTTCATAGCCTTCCAAATGCACCATCGGCTGCACGGTTACGCCGAGAAACGCTGCAGGATCGATCGCCCGTACCCGCTGGGATATCGCCTCAAAGGCACTAATTACAGCGTTAGCATCGCCTAAATTTAGTTGGACGCCCCCCACATCGGTTTTGTGAGTAATCGTCTCAGAATGGAGTTTTAGCACCACTGGATAACCGAGGCGATCGGCAATTTCCACAGCTTCGCGATCGCTGGTGGCTATGGATGTGGCGATGGTGGGAATCCCATAAGCGGAGAGCAACTGCTTTGATTCGTATTCTGTTAACAGAGTGCGATCGCTTTTGCGTGCAGAAGTCACAATATTTGCGACCGCCGAGCGATCGGGACTCCAGACATCGGAATCAGCCGAGAGAGAAGGCGTTTCGTAGATAGCGCGCAGGTTGTATGTGTACCGCCACATATAGTTGAATAACCTGACGGCGGTATCGGGATAGGGGAAAGTCGGAATATTTGCCTGATTGAGAATTTGCGTTCCCGCTGACACTTCCACACCGCCCATCCAGCTTGCTAATAAGGGCTTTCCGAGTTGGCTGTAAGACTTGAGTTTTTCTGCCGTTTGGGTGGGATTTGTCATCGCTTGTGGCGTCAGGATGACCAGCAATCCGTCACTATTGGGATCGGGAGCGACAACTTCTAGAGTTTTGGCGTAAAGATCGCTACTAGCATCGCCCAAAATATCGATCGGGTTGTGATGACTCCACTGAGGCGGCAAAAACTCATCAAGCTTCTGCACCGTCTCCGGTGACAGATTTGCCAGCGCACCGCCGTCGCTAATTAAGGCATCAGTGGCGATCGCCCCTGGGCCTCCTGCATTGGTGACGATCGATAGGCGGTTGCCCTGCGGTCGCGGTTGCTTGGCGAGAATTTCTGCCATGTCGAACAAATCGGAAATCGTATGTACGCGCAACGCGCCACAGCGGCGGAAAGCAGCGTTAAGCACGTCATCGCTGCCGGTCAAAGCTCCCGTATGGGAAGCGGCGGCTTGGGCGGCGGCGGCGGTACGTCCTACCTTGAGAATGATGATCGGTTTGTCGATCGCCACTGGGCGGGCGGCGGACAGGAACGAACGAGCATCACCCATAGATTCCATGTACAAAACGATACTGTGAGTATGTGGATCGTCCCCGAAATACTCGATCAGATCGCCCCAACCGACATCGAGCATAGAGCCGATCGACACAAAGGCGCTAAAACCGACATTTTCCCCCAAACTCCAGTCGAGAATCGAAGTACAGAGGGCGCCGCTTTGACTGATGAAAGCGACATTACCCGGACGGGCGATCGTACCTGCAAAAGTAGCATTGAGTCCAAGCACAGGATTCATCACCCCGAGGCAATTTGGGCCGATAATCCGCATTCCGCCCCGACGCGCCTCGGCCATAACTTGCTGTTCTAAAGCCTCCCCAGCCGCACCAATCTCTTTAAACCCAGCAGAAACAATAATTGCCCCTTTCACCCCAGCAGCGATACATTCGCGGATCACTTGCGGCACCCCAGCAGCAGGCGTAGCAATCACCGCCAGATCCACTCTTTCCGGGACGCTAGCAATGTCAGGATAAGACTTGAGCCCCAAGACGCTGTGGCGCTGCGGATTCACTGGAAAAACTGTTCCGCCAAAGGGATTCCGAATCAAGTTCCACAGGAGAGTTCGTCCGACGCTTCCTTCTCTCTCTGTGGCGCCGATTACAGCCACGGAGCGAGGCCGAAAAATCCGATCGAGCGGATGACGCTGTTCTTTCCAAATATCGTGAGCCCGATCGCTCGCAGTGCTTTGATTCATTGAATTTATCTGCATAGTAACCTACTTCAATTAATCAGCAATTAATATTGCTCTGCTTTCGATAACAATCACCGAATCAAATCCGAACTCTTTTTCGGCTTTTTCTTCATCTTTCTCTCGTGTTCGCGGTTCGTGACCCAAAAATCTCATTTCCCGTTTCCGACCGACCCGCCCTTAAACAACCTTTCCGTTGTCCAAGTGTTAGTTGGGGAGCCAAGTTTGTCAGAGCTTCCTCAACAATAATTCAAGAGGATGCTCTGCCTACTATCTATCGTGAACAAACCTGACGGTCAACTGAGTACAGTTAGACCGCAGGCTTCTTTTTCCTTTTTTTCAAAGGCTTTTTATAGTGAGGTAGTTCCACCCCCACTTGCTAATATAGTATCAGAGTATTTTCAGAGCATCAAGGGGTATAAAAGAATAATTGTCGGTTTCCGTACCTACACCCGACGAGCCTTTCATCACGCGGGCGTAATTCCCAACGGGGTACGGGGCGCAGCGCTGTGATTAATCCCCTCTAAATATACCGAGGGACTTCCCGGCTGGTAGTTAATTCTTCCCACGGAATTAGCAAGTCAATTTTTGTAACAAATAGCGAACTGAGGATTTAAAATAGTGAAATTAAATATATACTGGATGTAGTGGTCGAAGAAGAAAAGATCGATCGCTAACAAAAAATTGAGGGGAAAGCAAGCTATGTTTGCAGAATGGCACGGCTTTACTGAAGGCAACTGGACAAACGAAGTCAACGTCAGAGACTTCATCCAAAAGAATTACACCCCCTACGAAGGGAATGCAGAATTTCTCGCAGCACCAACCGAAAAAACCCAGCAGCTTTGGCAAAAAGTTCTGGAATTAATGAAGCAAGAGCGCGAAAAAAGTGTATTGGATGTTGATACAAAAGTTCCCACATCTATCACGGCTCATGCAGCAGGATACATCGATCGCGACTTAGAACAAATAGTAGGTTTGCAAACAGATAAACCTTTGAAACGCGCGATTATGCCCTTTGGCGGAATTCGGGTGGTCAAGGCGGGTTTAGAAGCTTACGGCTATCAGCTAGATGAGCAAACAGAAGAAATATTTACGAAATATCGCAAAACTCATAACGATGGTGTCTTCGATGTTTACACGCGCTCGATGCGTCTGGCGAGACGTTCTGGTATCATCACAGGTTTGCCAGATGCCTACGGACGCGGGCGGATCATCGGTGACTATCGGCGCGTTGCTCTGTACGGTGTCGATCGCCTAATTGATGATAAAAAAACCCAGCAAGAATCACTCGAAGTAGACGCGATGGACGAGGCAACAATTCGTTTGCGCGAAGAGTTATCCGAGCAAATCCGGGCCTTGTTTGAGTTAAAAGAAATGGCTGCTAGCTACGGCTTTGATATTAGCCGTCCGGCAGCAAACGCACGAGAAGCTGTCCAGTGGGTGTATTTTGGCTACTTGGGAGCAGTGAAAGAACAAAACGGGGCAGCGATGTCTCTGGGGCGCGTATCGACGTTTTTAGACATTTATTTCGAGCGCGATTTACAAAGTGGCGCGAGTTCCGAAGTGGAATTGCAAGAACTGATCGACCATTTTGTAATGAAACTCCGCATGGTGCGGTTTTTGCGAACTCCCGACTATAACGCTCTGTTTTCTGGCGATCCAACTTGGGTAACAGAGGCGATCGGCGGTATAAGCACTGACGGTAGAACATTGGTAACTCGTAACAGTTTCCGATTCTTGCACACCCTGTCAAACCTCGGTACTGCACCAGAACCAAACCTCACCGTTTTGTGGTCGGAAAACTTGCCGGAAAATTTCAAAGAATTCTGTGCCAAGGTATCCAGCGATACGAGTTCGATTCAATACGAAAACGACGACTTGATGCGTCCTCAATACGGCGATGATTACGCGATCGCCTGTTGTGTTTCCGCCATGCGAATTGGCAAGCAAATGCAGTTTTTCGGCGCGCGAGTTAACTTGGCTAAGACTCTGCTCTATGCGATTAACGGCGGTAAAGATGAGAAGTCCGGCGAGCAAATCGCGCCGCAGTTCCCACCGATTACTACCGAATATCTCGATTATGACGAGGTAAGAGCCAGGTTCCAAGAAATGATGGCGTGGTTGGCAAAAACGTATATCAATACGCTGAATGTCATTCACTATATGCACGACAAATACTGCTACGAACGCCTGGAAATGGCATTGCACGATCGCGATGTTTACCGGACAATGGCCTGCGGAATTGCCGGATTGTCGGTGGTGGCGGACTCCCTATCGGCGATTAAACACGCTAAAGTTAAGGTGAGTCGCAACGAGCAAGGTTTGGCAGTGGATTACTCGATCGAAGGAGAATATCCCAAATACGGCAATAATGACGATCGCGTAGACAGTGTGGCGATCGAACTCGTGCAAAGCTTCATGAACGAAATTCGCCAGCACAAAACCTACCGTGGGGCTGTAGCGACTCAATCGGTACTCACGATTACCTCTAACGTAGTGTACGGCAAAAAAACTGGTAGCACTCCCGACGGACGTAAAGCAGGCGAACCCTTTGCTCCCGGTGCTAACCCGATGCACGGCCGAGATTCCTGTGGGGCGATCGCATCCTTATCTTCTGTAGCAAAACTGCCTTACAGTGATTGTCAAGATGGCATATCGAATACTTTTTCGATTGTACCGCAGGCCTTGGGCAGAATGGAGAGCGATCGGACTAACAACCTAGTTAGTCTTATAGACGGTTACTTCCACGATGGCGGCCATCACATCAATGTTAACGCCCTCGATCGGCAAACATTACTAGATGCGATGGAACATCCAGAAAACTATCCCCAGCTAACAATTCGCGTCTCCGGTTATGCGGTTAATTTCATCAAACTTACCCGCGAACAGCAATTAGATGTGATTAAACGGACTTTCCACGAACGCGTCTAAATCCCAGCCGAAAAAACTCGGCGGTTGAAACCGCTCAATAGTCAAACTTTCATCCGAACAGAGGGGGACTGAAGAAGCTGTTAAACAATTAAGCTCAATCCCCCCCTAGCCTTAAGAAAGAAAGGGAGAACCGGAAACTCGGAAAATCCCCCTTCGTAGGGGCGGTGCGACCCCTACTCCCCGTGCCCGCCCTAGGCGCCGGGGGAGCGAGTCTCGGCTATAAACAAGAGATCCGAAAAGTTTTCCGGCTATTGTTAATCCCGACCTCCCGCTCCTCCGTCCTCTCAAAATCCTTACCAACAAACAGCAAATTAAATGTCTGGAATTGGTCGCATTCATTCAATCGAAACATTTGGTACCGTAGACGGCCCCGGAATCCGGTTTATCGTCTTCACCCAAGGCTGTCCCTTACGCTGTCTTTACTGTCACAATCCCGACTGTCGCAATTCCCACGACGGTAAAGAAGTAACCGTCGATTATTTAATCGATCAAATTACAAAATGTAAATCCTACCTGCGGAAAGGAGGCGTTACAGTCAGCGGCGGCGAACCGTTGATGCAGCCGGATTTTGTCAAAGAAATCTTTACCCGCTGTCATCAAATGGGTTTGCATACAGCGCTGGACACATCAGGATTCTGTGTTTTAGAAGTTGCTAAACCGGTTCTAGAAAAGACCGATCTGGTTTTATTGGACATTAAATCCTACATTCCCGAACTGTATTACAAAGTCACCAACGTTTCCATCGAGCCTACTTTAGCAATGGCCAAATATCTCAGCGAAATTGGCAAACCGACGTGGATTCGATTTGTTCTCGTTCCTCACCTCACAGATCACATCGAAAACGTAGAAAAATTAGCGGAGTTTATTGCCAATCTGAACAATGTGGAAAAAGTAGAAGTATTACCATTTCATAAAATGGGAGAATACAAATGGGAACAATTAAAATTTGATTACGAGCTCAAGGATACACCTCCAGCTTCACCGGAGCTCGTGCAACAAACAGTTGATATTTTTCGCAGTCGCGGGGTCAATGCGATCGGAGCTAGCGGTATATAATAATTAAAAGACCGCGTACACAAGTCACCCACAATCTTGAAATTATCGGCGTCGATCGGCGGGTTCCTTACCAATCAAAGATTGAGGCAATAATTTTTCCGAAATAAACATCAGGCAAAATAACATGAAAGTTACCAATTTAGATGAATTAGAAGTCCTAATTCAAAAAGTGAAAGCAGCCCAAGCTGAATTTGCCACCTACACTCAAGAACAAGTCGATCGCATATTCAAGCAAGCAGCTTTAGCCGCTAATGCCGCCCGCATTCCCTTAGCCAAGGCAGCAGTCAAAGAATCGGGAATGGGAGTCATCGAAGATAAGGCAATCAAAAATCATTTTGCCTCGGAAATGATTTACAACAAATACAAAAACGACAAGACTTGCGGTATCATCGAGTCCGATCGGCATTTTGGCTACGAACGCATTGCCGAACCCGTGGGAGTGCTGGCGGGAATCGTTCCTGTAACTAACCCGACTTCCACCACCATCTTTAAGTCTTTAATCGTGCTCAAGACGAGAAATGGCATTATATTTTCGCCCCACCCCCGCGCCAAATCCTGCACGGCTGCGGCGGCAAAAATCATCCTCGATGCTGCTGTAGCAGCAGGAGCACCACCGGATATTATTGGGTGGATTGATGAGCCAACTGTGCCACTTTCCCAAGCTTTGATGCAGCACCCCGATATCAAACTAATTTTGGCAACTGGCGGGCCGGGAATGGTAAAAGCTGCCTACTCTTCAGGGCATCCCTCCCTCGGTGTCGGCGCAGGAAATACTCCCGCCATCATCGATGAAACCGCCCACATCCAAATGGCTGTCAGCTCAATTTTGCTCAGCAAAACTTTCGACAACGGCACGATTTGTGCTTCGGAACAATCGGTGGTTGTTGTGGATGAGGTGTACGATGCAGTGCAACTGGAATTCATCAAGCGCGGTGCTTATTTCCTGAATGCTGAAGAACGGGAAAAAGTGCGGCAGGTAATCTTAATTGATGGTCGATTGAATGCCGAAATTGTCGGACAATCCGTGCAAAAGGTGGCGCAGATTGCTGGTTTTACAGTGCCGTCAAACATCAGGGTTTTGATTGGAGAAGTGGAGGCGGTAGGTAAAGAAGAACCCTTTGCTTGTGAAAAACTTTCGCCGATTCTCGCTATGTATCGCGCCAAGGACTTTACTGAAGCAGTAGACAAAGCCGAAGCGCTGATAATTTTTGGCGGACACGGACATACTTCTGTACTCTATACCGCCCCCCACAATCAGAACCACATTCGTTATTTTGAAAGCAAACTAGAGACTTCGCGGGTGCTGATTAATACGCCTTCTTCTCAAGGTGCGATCGGCGATTTGTACAATTTCCGCCTCGATCCCTCCCTTACCCTCGGTTGTGGTAGCTGGGGCGATAATTCGATTTCTGTCAACGTGACACCCCATCACCTGCTGAATATCAAAACCGTAGCAGAACGGCGCGAGAATATGCTCTGGTTCCGCATTCCTCCCAAGATTTATTTTAAGTCGGGTTGTCTTCCTGTAGCTTTGAGGGATCTTGCAGGTAAGAAACGTGCTTTGATCGTGACGGATAAACCTTTGTTTGAATTGGGATTGACTAAGGAAGTCACAGATAGTTTGGAAGAAATCGGCATCGATCACTACACATTTTACGATGTGGAACCCGATCCTTCCCTTGCTACTGTTCGCAAAGGTTTAGAAATCTGCAATAGTTTCCATCCAGATGCGATTATTGCCTTTGGTGGTGGCTCGCCGATGGATGCTGCTAAAGTAATGTGGCTGATGTATGAGCATCCAGAAATTGAGTTTGAAGGATTGGCGATGCGGTTTATGGATATCCGCAAGCGGGTATACGAACTGCCGCCTTTGGGTTCAAAGGCAATTATGGTGGCAATTCCAACTACTTCGGGAACGGGTTCGGAAGTCACGCCTTTTGCGGTTGTTACGGATGAACGATCGGGGATTAAGTATCCGCTTGCAGATTATGCTCTGACTCCGAGTATGGCGATCGTCGATCCAGAACTTACGCTGAATATGCCCCGAAAACTGACTGCTTACGGCGGCATTGATGCCCTAACCCACGCTTTAGAAGCTTATGTTTCTGTGTTGGCTTCTGAGTATACAAATGGTTTGGCTTTAGAAGCGATTCGTTTGCTGTTTAAATACCTGCCCAGCGCTTACAAAAATGGTGCTAACGATCCGAAAGCGCGGGAGAAAGTACATTATGCTGCTACGATGGCCGGGATGGCATTTGCCAACTCTTTTCTGGGGGTTTGTCACTCAGTGGCTCACCAATTAGGTGCAACTTGCCACGTCCCTCACGGTTTAGCGAATGCGCTGATGATTTCTCACGTAATTCGCTACAATGCAACGGATGTTCCGTTTAAACAAGCGATTTTTTCTCAAAACAAGTATCCTAACAGCAAGTGGCGTTATGCTCGAATTGCGGACTATCTGAATTTGGGCGGCGATACAGAAGATGAGAAAGTTGAGAAGTTGATCGAAGCGGTGGAAGCTCTCAAGCGTGAGGTAGAGCTTCCTAGCACGATTCAGGAGGCGATCGCCAGTCAGGGAATGAGTGATGATTTCTTTTTTGCTCGCGTGGAGGAAATGGCCGATCGCGCTTTTGACGATCAGTGTACCGGAGCGAACCCCCGCTATCCGCTGATTGAAGATTTAAAGCAACTTCTGGTGCAAGCGTACTCTCACAGCGGCGACACTTCTGAGGTCGATCGAGTGTTAACTGTAGTTTAATCGGCGCGGTGCAATAGATTTCTCCTCAAAAGCCTGTCAATGGGGGGCAGGATGCCTAACTCCTACTCCCCACAAGACTTTCTGGAGAAATCTAACGCCGGGCCCGGCGGTGAAAATAAACCCCGAACCGGATCAAAATACCAAGTAGGGGTTAAAAAATTGTGAAATTGTGTTATGATGTTAGAGGTAACTATTTTACAAATCTTGTAGTTTCAGTGGCTGTTCGCGCGATGACCTCTTCACCAACCATAGCACCCGTTCGATCGAGTCAAGTTACCCGCAAACCTTATCCCAACTATCGGGTAATAGTCCTCAACGACGATTTCAACACATTTCAGCACGTTGTGGAATGTTTGACCAAATACATTCCAGGGATGACGAGCGATCAAGCTTGGAAACTCGCCAACCAAATCCACCACGAAGGCCAGGCCACCGTCTGGGTTGGCCCGCAAGAGCAAGCAGAACTTTATCATATGCAATTGAGCCGTGCTGGACTGACAATGGCTCCGCTAGAGTCTATTTGAAAAGTGTCTAGGGGGCCGAAAGTTCGATCGATTTTCGGTAATTAATCTGAAATTGATAGGATGTCCGGTGAGGCGACGGAGATTGGGGTTAAGAGGCGATCGTAATTTTGCCAATCATCCCTGCTTCCGTATGTCCGGCTACCGTACAGCGCAGGTTGTAGGTTCCCGATTTCATCGGCACAAACACCCATTCTGCCATAGCGCCCGGTTTAAGTTCCAATTCGTGAATACTTCCTTTAATTTCCACTTTCCCAGCTTCAACTTTTTGAGTCCAACTCGCATCAGCAAAGTTTTTAGCAGTAAAATAATGTTTCTGCGAACTGGGATTTTTCAGCACTAATTTATAGCGCTTTCCCGATTCAAATTCTAGCAAATTGGGAAAAAACTTAAGTTCCCCAGCTTCGTTACCCAAACTAACAGTAATTTCGGTGACAGGTTGGCGAGACAAATCACCGGCCGCACTAGCAATTGCCGCCGGCATCAAGATTGCGATCAAACATAAAATTAGTCCCAAAATCACCTTGAAAGTTTTTTGTAACCGCTGGCTGCGGTAGAATTTGCCTAATTGCAAACCGAGTAAATTGATCATGGCTGTTCTGACTACTGTTAACTATAGCAATCCTAAATCATTTCATAATTATTGTAGGGGCAATCCCCCCGTGGTTGCCCGATAGATAGGGGGTAGGCTGCTACGCATTTAAATTGAATCCAGAGACGGGCAGGATGCCCGTTCCACAATAATTATAGAAAAATTGACTGTCAAATTAGGTGTACAACAGCTTAGGCAAAGAAAGGCACTACCCCTACAAATTTATCTGAATCATTTAGGATTGCTATATTAACTGACAACTGACTACTGACTAATGACTACTGACTAATGACTACTGACTTAATTCGATCGCCAAACTTCATCCCAAGGCCCGCCCCCAACTTCCAAACCCGATAAAGAACTTTGAGCCTCTAAGATAATTCTAGAACGCTGCTTGCCATTTTTTTCCACATTTCCCCCCAACAACTCTCGCAGTTGCAAGCGCAATTCGCCGTGCGTCGTATCCCGGCAGCAAAAAGCCATCCCTTTTTCTGTAGGAGTTCGCACATAAGTACCAGGACTGTTTGTAGTGCCAATTAACTCAATTTCAAACTGACTATTACTAGCCTGCATTTTCCAGCTTCCCCAAGGTTCAATATTCCAACTAACTTGGGAATTCCAAGGCACAAATTCGTAAAATTTGCCTCGGTAATGCAGACAAATCATTGCTACCGATTCCATCCACCACAGCACGCCCCGCTTGCCGCCGCCAGCAGTTAAAGCTAAATCGCTTTCGCCTTGAAAACAATTGCAATTAACCCAAAACCACTTTTGCGGAAAAGCACCGCCCCAGTTTTTTTCGCTGTAAGCAGGAGCATCTTTAAATTCGTAGCGTTCGTCATTCCAATCGATCCAGCCCGTGGCTAAACCGTGAGCCATTAAAATTTGCCATCCCGGTTCAAATATGGGTAGAAAAGATACTATTCCCGCCGTAGATTTCTGGATTTCCTCAGAGTTTCCCCAGCCATAAATAGGTTTAATTTCGTACTGCCAAAAACAGTGGCTGCCGCTTCCTGGATCGTGCAAATAACCTTGATTCAAAGTAGCAGTCGCTTGATAGCCTTCTTCGACGCGGCTGTCGAATACTTGCGGCTCTAAAAATTGGGGTTGAATTTGTAAATCTGTTCTGCCCCAATGTCCGAAACCCAAGCTTTCTCGGTGCGCCCAAAACTTATTTACATCGGGAAAGGTGCGGCACAAATAGCTATCTTTCGGGCCGAGAATCTGAGCAGCACCGCCACTGTAAGGTTGACCGCCTCTGGGGTCTTCGATGGAATACATGAATGCAAAGGATTGTCCGTGAATCGGTAATGTTATTCGGTAGTACCAGCCTTCAAAAAAGCGGCGGGAACTGCCGTCCCAGTGGTAGCCACTGTGGGGAGTTTCAATAGTTTTGAGTTTTGAGAGTGAATTTGACATAGAATTACCAATAGCAGAAAGAAGAGTCATTAGTCAGGAGTCATTAGTTATTAGTTATTAGCTAGCAGTCATTAGTCAGTAGTCAGAAGGAAGAAGGAAGAAGGAAGAAGGAAGAAGAAAAACCCGAAACTATGCCCAATTCCCTATTCCCCATAACTACTGACTAAGGACTAATGACTACTGACTAAGGACTAATGACTAATCCCATTACCAATATGATAGGTTATTAATTATGTCTTTAGCACTTTGGCGATCGCCCTTAGCTCGCGCGCTCCACCGCAACCGGAGTCTTGCTTTTGCCCGCTACTTGCAACTAGCAACGGTTCGGGCTACCGGGCGTCCGGCCAACCGCACTGTGGTGTTTCGAGGCTTTTTAGCAGATACTAATCAGTTAAAGTTTATTACAGATATTCGCAGCCAAAAAGCAGAGGAGATTAATCTCTATCCTTGGGGGGAAATTTGCTGGTATTTCCCGAAAACTCGCGAACAATTTCGGATTGCTGGAAAGCTAGTTTTGGTAGGGGCCGATTATCCAGAGGCCCAGTTGTGCTCATCGCGGTGCACAACTTGGCAGGAGCTTTCTGAGGCGGCTAGATCACAGTTTGCTTGGCCGCATCCGGGGGATGACAAAGCCGAGGCTAGTGCTTTTGATTCTGCTTCCCCAAATGCGATCGAGCCGCTGCCTAATTTTTGCTTGCTGTTGTTGGAACCGGAAACGGTGGATTTGTTGGAGTTGCGGGGGGAACCGCAAAACCGGTCGCTTTATCGCCGCGACGGGGAGGGAAATTGGTCTGTGCGATCGGTTAATCCTTGAAGTCAGTTGACTGTTAACTGTTGACTGTTGACTGTTGTCAGTAGGAAAGTTTTAAGTTGAAAAATTCCCAATGAAAAACTCAACACTCAAAACTATTTTTAGATGCCGCTGCCGTCTAAAAATTCTTGAATTGCTTTATCTTTTAACTTGCAGCTAGGGGTTGTAACTAGCTGTGTTTTTTCGGCTAAGGCTACATTGCTGGCTTGGTTTAAAGCTTCTGATACTGAGTAGAAATTGTGGGAATTGGGATCAGAAGTTAAGGAGACAGATGCTTGAGGAAGCAAACTTTTTACTTGCTGTTCCAGGGACTCGATACGATCGAGCAAAGAGCGAATTACCACAGCTTCCGAATCCGGCAAACTGCCGTGTTCTAGGGGATTGACGCGCACTCCCGATCGATAGACGATGCGGCCGGGAATCCCTACTACGGTGCAGTCAGATGGTACGTCGCGGAGCACGACGGAACCGGCGCCGATGCGAACGTTATTGCCAATTTGCAGATTGCCGAGTACCTTGGCGCCGGCACCGACAACTACATTTTCGCCGACGGTAGGGTGACGCTTGCCGCTTTGTTTGCCAGTTCCGCCAAGGGTGACACCTTGGTAAATTAGGGCAAAATCCCCGATAATCGCTGTTTCGCCGATCACAACCCCCATACCGTGGTCGATGAATACGCTTTTGCCGATGGTTGCCCCTGGGTGGATTTCAATTCCGGTCAAAAAGCGAGCAATGTGGGAAATCAAGCGGGGGATGAAGGGAAGCCCCAACACATAAAGCCAGTGTGCGAGGCGGTGCAGCACTAGGGCCTGAAGACCGGGGTAGCAAAACAAAACTTCCAGCCAGTTGCGAGCGGCAGGGTCGCGATCGAAAATTATACTGAAGTCAGCTCTAAGAGTCTTTAGCACTTTCGGAGTTACCTATTTTGGTTAAACACGCCACTTTCGATTTTACATTTTACTTGATGGCGGAAGTGAGCGGTCGATCGGGAGGGGGGAGAGGGGGGTAGAATTTGACTACATTTTATTGTCACCATCCAACAGCGCCGCTGCGTTCTATTCCTGTACTGAGATTGTATAGTTAGACTGGACTCCGGGTTCGAGAGTACCTACCCAAATCCTGTAAGAGCCTGCTTGCCAGTTTGAATCAACTATGCCAGCATCTTTATTCTGACCTATATCGTCTCCGCAGCGCACCGCATTACCGGGGCCTTGTACGAGTAAGGTCGTGTCCTTGCCTCCGCTGTTGATTTGGAGTGTGAGTTGTGAAAATTTTTGCTGCAAGACTATGATGTGGTCGGGAGTTGGGGTGGCAAAACCCAAACATTTGTTTTTGTGGCGATCGGCGTTGGCTATGACAGATAGAGAGTACGATCCGCCTGTGGAACCTCTCAAAACTGCTGTTGGGGCTGCAAAACCTCGCGATAAAGTTAAAGTGCCGAAATTGGCTGTTTCTGCTAAAACTGGTAGGGCTGCGATCGCCGCGATCGCACCCAAGAGCGCACCGTTTTTGAAATTGGCTCCCTGATTAAACCACATGGCAATACTCCTCGGTCAGAACTTAAAATCACAACTCAGAATTTACCCATCGCAGCCCCTGGAATAAAAACTCTGGAGGAAGACTATTTTTTAAATTAGTTCAAAACCTCCTGGCTTCTCTTCCTTATGTCTATCAGGACAATCCCTGTACGATCGCGCTCGCTTGTGCCAGTCGGATTTCTGCCACAGGCGATCGACTCATATCCGAAATTGTACGGTGTCAAGATGATAAATTTGATACTTCTAGTCTTGCTGTTGGCGATCGGTTCCCTATTGACACAGGCCTTGGTATTGTTACCTATAGGTCTATCGGGCTGGCTCCACATCCCTAATTGGCTGAGCCTGGCCTTGATTTTTCTGGCTATTTCTTGGTGCTTGGGGGATTAGTCAACAGTCAGCAGTCAACAGTCATGAGTGATGAGTTATTAGTTGTTAGTCAAAAAATTATCAATCATTCCGCTTCCCCCAAAGGTCAAGGCCAGATTGGGCCCGGTTTGATGATGTATACTTCACAATTGACAATCAGAAACCTAAAATCTAGGATTTGACATCTACCTATAGAATGATGCAACGACAAGTTTATTCGATATCAGCATTTCACTCTTCTGACAAAACCCTGGGGGAAACTCCTAAGAAACAGGATCGCCCGATACACCGGGCGATCGTGTTAATGCTGGTGGCAACAGGTTTGCTGGGCCTGCACGCTAGTCGGCTGGTGGAATTGCAACTGATACAAGGCAAGCAACACCGGGAACGAGCCGAAAACAATCGCGTTCGCCTAGTGCCCATGCCGGCGAATCGCGGACAAATTATCGATCGCAAAGGCAAGTTGCTAGCGGCAAACAATTTAGCTCGATCGGTATATTTGTGGCCGAAAGAACAAACGCCGGAACAGTGGAAAGCGACAGCAGAAAAGTTGAGTCCGCTGGTTAAAATCCCGGTCGAAGAAATTTTAAAAAAAATAAAAGAGGTCGATCCTCAATCCTATAGACCGGTGCGGCTCAAGCAAGCAATGCCGCCAGAGGTGTTTGTGCCGCTAGCAGAAGAGGTGGGACAAATGCGGGGAGTGGAAGTGCGGCCAGAAGCGAACCGCTACTATCCCGAAGGCAGTTTGGCGGCTCACGTTATTGGATATATCGGCGAAGCTACCGCAGCAGACTTGGAAGCTCATCCTGAATATCCGATGGGGATGATTGTAGGTCAGATGGGCATAGAAGCGAGCTCTAACCAGAAGATTGCCGGAGTTTGGGGCGATCGGCTGATCGAGGTAAATGCCCAAAATCAAGAATTGCGGCTGATGGGAGAGACACCGCCCAAACCCGGTGAGGCGGTGCAGCTAACCATAGACTTGTCCATGCAAAAAGCAGCCGAAAAAGCCCTGGGGAACCGCCGGGGAGCAGTAGTGGCGCTGGATGTCAAAACCGGGGCGGTATTAGTTATGGCCAGCCACCCGACTTTTGACCCCAATCTGTTTACGCGAAAAATCACTAAGGATGAGTGGGAAACTCTTCAAGACCCGGAAAATCCATTTTTGAATCGGGCCACGCAAGGCTATCCCCCCGGCAGTACCTTTAAAATTGTGACTTCCGTCGCGGGCCTGGAGTCGGGCAAATTTTCGCCGGACTCAATTCTGGGTACTTCGTCTTACATTACTGTGGGGGGAATTGATTTTAACGAACACAGCGGCGGTTTCGGCGACATCGGCTTTCGGGAGGCCTTGGCTTTCAGCAGCAATACGTTTTTTTATCAAATGGGGATTAGTACCGGGCCGGAGCAAATTTCTAAGTGGGGACACCGCCTGGGAATTGGCAAGGAGACGGATTTGAATCTTTTGGGGCTAGGCGGCGGCGATCACGGTCAAGCCCCGACGCCGGCCGAGAAGGAGAAAATATATAAAGAACCTTGGTATGCGGGTGATACGGTAACGATGTCGATCGGGCAGGGGTTGGTGTTGATGACTCCTTTGGAGGGGGCGGTGATGGTGGGTTCGATCGCTAATGGGGGCTATCGCGTGAAGCCTCATCTTTTGACTTCCATGACCGGCACAGCGGAGACTCAACGGGTACATACGGGGATGAAACCTTCAACAGTTCAGGTGGTTAAGGAAGGACTGATCGCGGTGGTTGCCCAGGGTACGGGACAGGGATTGAATGACGGTTCGATTCCGCTGACAGCGGGCAAAACAGGGACTTCGGAGGTCATCGGACAGGAGGATCACTCTTTGTATGTGGCCTTCGGGCCCGCTGACAAGCCGGAAATTGCGATCGCCGTGGTTGTGGAAAATGGCGGTTATGGTTCTGTTGCCGCGGCCCCGATCGCCAAAGAGGTATTTCAAGCTTATTTTGGGCCACAGAAAAATGTGAAGCAGCCAGTAGTTATTAGTCCTTAGTCCTTAGTCCTTAGTCAGTAGTCATTAGTCATTAGTCCTTAGTTATTGGGAATGGGGAATTGGGCATAGTGTCTTGTTTTTCTTCTGACTTCTGACTACTGACTAATGACTACTGACTACTGACTACTAACTAATTGAGCCGCATAAATATAGTAGCTTTGCGAATTCCTGTTATTTCTCCCGTACTGGTGACAGTTAGCGATCGCAAGTGATCGAACAATGGTCTTGCCGAAAGTTCAATTAACCTCAACAGCGGGATTTGTTTTTCCCAAATTGCCCTGCTGGAGGGCCAGTCTAAATAAAAATAGCCGTCGTTAGAGGGCGGTAGCGGTTCAATGCTGGTTTGAAAATCTTGATTGGCAACTAAAGAGACTGTTTCTGCTGCTTCTAGTGCTGCGTCCATTGCTTCTACTGAAGTGGTGAAAATTTCGTATTTGCCGACGGTGGCTCGGACTCCTTTTGCCTCGGTTTCGATCGCACTTTTTCTATTATTTTCTTTACCATAATTCTGGCTAGTTGTCAACTGCGTCCAAGCGGTAATTTTCTGGTTTCTCAGAGTGAAGCTGCCGATGCTGTACTCTTTGCTGCGGGCAATTTCATCGAGTTTGTCGATCGCCTTTTGGGAATCAGCAGAGTTTTCGGCGGCAAAAATCCAGTCGGCACCATTTGACGAATTCGGAAGCACTGCTAAAGCGTATTCTCCTTGTACCCAGTCAAATATATCCTGCGGCAGGTTGACGCCCCAAAGTTGCTGAATATCTCCCAGGGTGCGATCGACTAAATTTGAGACTTCTGGATTAGTAGAAACCGCCGATGACAAATCAGCCCAAAAATTCCTTAAGTCGGTGCTGGCGACCGCGAAAGGACTCGCTGAGGGAATGTATTGCAAGGCTTGCACAGGTTCGGAAAGCGTTGGAGAAGCTGTGTTTTCTCGCGATGTCACTAAAGCAGTTTGAGCCAGCAATCCCCGTCGGTTGACTCCGACAGCAACTGCGAGGGAATTAAGAGAAACTTGGGGATTTTGCTCGGTTGCTGATTGCGGGAGATTGACAAATGCTAAAGCGATTCTGCCTTGAGTTAGCTGCTGCAAAGCTTTTTGATATTCCGGGGTATTGTTGAGATTTAGGTTTGCTGTTTCAAGGTTATTAATTGCATCTCGAATCACAATCGGGCTATTGGAAAATAAAACAAAACTTTGGTTATTCCCAGAATTAAAATTACCGCCGATGGCTGCTGTTGCGAAGCTGGATGGCAACTTGGAAGTCGGCAGAGAAAACGGATTAAAAGGCGAAAGCGAAGCAGATTTTTTCTGGGATTTTGGTGCTTGTTTATAATTAATTCTCACGCCTTTATATATTTCCGACTGCACTGTTTTATCGCCACGAGATTGTTGGCGCCAGTAGGAGTCAAGAAATTTTTGGCTGCGATCGACCTTTTGGGAGGAAACGGCCAGCAAAAACCCGGTTTGTTTGCCGTTGCTGCTGTCGCCATCGAAATCGGGGTTTGTGACGGCGAGGGTAATTTCGTCACCTATCCAAGGTTGGATATCTCGACTGTAATCGAGGCCTGTATTGCCGAGGAAACTTTTTTTGATTTGCTCAAATTCTGCGTGCGATCGACTTCTTTCTTCGGGAGTGGCAAAAACTTGTCGCAATGCTTCGAGGCGATCGGGATTTACCAGCATTGATGCTAACAAAGGTGCTTGTTTCGAGACAAACACAGCCGCAGCCGGAGTAGTTGTCGGCCCGCCAGCGAGCAAATTCAGGGGAGTGTGAGTTGTCAGCCAGTAAAAACCACCGGCACTCAAGCCTAAGAGTGCCAAGACGCCAGCAAGGAGGAAAGAAAAGAACGATCGCAACTTCATACAACAAGGACTAATGACCACAGTCTATTATTAACTAGAGTAGCGCATGACCGTAGCTGTCGGCAGATACTTTTTGTGCTGTTCGCAAAAAAAAAGAATCAATTAAAATATTCTCAAGCTCTAAAACTCAAGTAAAATGCTAACAATATCAACGCCCCCCGAACAGCGAGTTTTACTGCAAAATATCAGTTGGCAGTTATATGAAAGCCTGCTAGCGGAACTGGGCAACCAACGTTCCACCAGAATTGCTTATCATCAAGGTCAATTAGAAATTATGGTGCCGCTACCGGAACATGAAAATCGCAACAGGCTGATCGATCGCTTAATTGTAACTCTCATAGAAGAACTCAATCTAGAGTACAACCCCTTTGGCTCGATGACGATCAAAAAACGCAAAAAAGCAGCGGGTAAAGAACCAGATTCCTGTTATTATATCCAGAATGAAGCACTGGTCAGAGGGAGAACAGAATTAGACTTTGCTCAAGATCCGCCGCCCGATTTAGCACTGGAAATTGATATTACCAGCAGTTCCTTAAATCAATTCGATTTATATGCAGATTTAGGCGTACCCGAAATTTGGCGGTACGATGGACGAAGCATCAAGTTTTATCAATTGCAAAATGGCGAATATGCCGAGTGCAATTTTTCGCGGGCTTTCCCGATGCTACCTACTGCAAAAGTTGAGGAATTTATCGATCGCACTCAAACTACAGGCGCAACCACAGCAGTGCGAGAATTACGGGAATGGGTCAATCGATTTTAGATTTTAGATTTTAGATTTTAGATTTTAGAATTGAAGCATTCACCCCACGAATAAATACGTTCGGCAAGTTTCATCGGATACAGGTTTTTTATTTTTCCACGGATGAATCCGGGGGCTTGTATCCTGGATGCTTTCGGTAAAAAATCAAAAAAATCAGTAATTGTGCAGTCTACCACGGCACTCCTCGCGCATCAGAAAAATCTGCATCTAGAACCACCCCCGCATCGAATACAGCATCAGTTAAATCAGCTTTTCTAAACGACGTTATCGACAATTTTTCTATCTGTTCAACAGCGATAAAAAAGCCGATCGCAGTTAACCCCAGAATTACCCCAGAAACCAAAAATAAGACAATTCCCCTGAGAGTATCTCCGCCCAAAAATGTCACAATACCGCTAGCGCCGATCGCAGCAGCAGCCCCAGCCACAGCCCCCGCCACAATCCCAGCCTCGCACCGAGTCGCAGCAATCGCCGTCGCAGCGGTTCCAGCCACAGCCACAGCCCCCGCATCCGCCCCGGCTATCAGTCCCGTCAAAGCCCCAGCAGCCGTCACTGTCACCGCTGTCACCCCAGCCCTAGCAATCAAATTTCTCACCCGCCTGCGGCTTTGTCCGGTTCTGACACCCTGAAAATTTGCCCCCCTCAAAATCGCCCCGGTGAAATTGCAGCCTCGAATGTCGCAACCGCTGAAATTCGCCCCAGATAAGTCAAGCCCTTTAAAAGAACGGTTCCGCAAGTTTTGGTTAGCAAAATTGAGATTTTGAGGTAAAGTCATTCGATTTTAGATTTTAGATTTTAGATTTTAGATTAACCAAGCAAATGCCTGGGATTATAGATTTTAGATTATAGATTTTAGATTAACCAAGCGCAGGGCATTTAGAATAAAGCCTGTGGTTTATAACGAGTTTCCATGTCTCCCATCTCCGAATCCCCATTTTCCCCGGAACAAATTGCCGGTGAAAGACTCACACCTGAAGAATATCAAGAAATCGTTCAGCGTCTAGGCCGCCATCCTAATAAAGCTGAATTGGGAATGTTCGGCGTCATGTGGAGCGAACACTGCTGTTACAAAAATTCGCGGCCACTATTAAAACAGTTTCCCACAGAGGGCGATCGAATTCTCGTCGGGCCCGGAGAAAATGCCGGCGTCGTAGACTTGGGAGAAGGCTTGCAACTCGCCTTCAAAATTGAATCCCACAACCACCCCTCAGCAGTCGAACCTTTCCAAGGTGCAGCAACCGGTGTCGGGGGGATTCTCCGCGATATCTTCACAATGGGTGCTCGCCCGATCGCACTTTTAAATTCCCTGCGTTTTGGCAACTTAGACGATGCTAAAACTCAGAGATTGTTCAAAGGCGTAGTATCGGGAATTTCCCATTATGGAAATTGCATCGGCGTGCCCACAGTTGGCGGCGAAGTTTACTTCGATCCGGCTTATTCCGGCAACCCATTAGTTAACGTCATGGCCTTGGGTTTAATGGAAACTCAAGAAATCGTCAAATCCGGCGCATCCGGCATCGGAAATCCCGTGCTTTACGTCGGTTCAACTACTGGCAGAGATGGCATGGGAGGAGCAAGTTTTGCCAGTGCCGAATTGACCGACAAATCAATGGACGATCGCCCCGCAGTCCAAGTAGGAGATCCATTTTTAGAAAAATCCTTAATTGAAGCTTGTTTAGAAGCATTCAAAACCGGTGCAGTCGTCGCCGCCCAAGACATGGGTGCGGCGGGAATCACCTGTTCGACATCAGAAATGGCAGCCAAAGGCGGCGTCGGCATTGAATTCGATTTAGACAAAGTTCCCGTTCGAGAAAGCGGCATGATTCCCTACGAATACCTGCTTTCGGAATCCCAAGAACGGATGTTGTTTGTTGCCCAAAAAGGACGGGAACAGGAATTAATCGATATTTTCCACAGATGGGGATTGCACGCCGTAGTAGCGGGGACAGTCATCGAAGAGCCGATCGTCCGAATTCTCTTTAAAGGCGAAATCGCTGCCGAAATTACCGCAACTGCTTTGGCAGATAACACGCCAATTTATCACCGAGAGCTGTTGACAGAACCGCCAGAATATGCTAAAAAAGCATGGGAATGGACGGCGGATTCCCTGCCACAATCCACAGTTGCAGGTATCGAAATTAACGGCAATTTCCAAACTTGGACTCAGATTTTGCTGACGCTTTTAGATACTCCTACCATCGCTTCTAAACGCTGGGTTTATCGCCAATACGACCATCAAGTGCAAAACAATACTGTTGTTTTGCCGGGAGGCGCTGATGCTGCGGTTGTCAGATTGCGTCCGCTAGAACCTTGCCACTCTTCCCTTGCTAACGGGTTAGAAGTACACCCCCTTGCTAAGGGGGATCTACTGAGAGAAAATGCCGTTTCTCTAGCTTCCGAAAGCAAACAGGAAGAAGAGGTAATTCCTCTATTTACAAAGGCACAAGGTAGGGAAACTCCAAAAGTTTCTCCCCCCCTTAGCAAGGAGGAAGCGCCGCAGGGGGCTATTCCCGGAGTTGCTGCAACGGTTGATTGCAATTCTCGTTATGTTTATCTCGATCCTTATGAAGGTGCAAAAGCAGTCGTAGCGGAAGCAGCGAGAAACTTAAGCTGTGTGGGCGCTGAACCTCTGGCAGTTACGGATAATTTGAATTTTGGCAGTCCCGAAAAGCCGATCGGATATTGGCAGTTAGCGTCAGCTTGTCGCGGGATTGCTGATGCTTGTCGGGAGTTGGGAACGCCTGTTACTGGCGGCAATGTTTCTCTTTACAATGAAACGGTTGATGCTGAGGGGAATCCTCAACCAATTTATCCGACTCCGGTAATCGGAATGGTGGGGTTAATTCCCGATTTGACCAAGATTTCTGGCCAAGCTTGGCTAAAGAAAGGTGATTTAATTTATGTGCTGGGAATTGGTGAATCATCCCAAAACTCAGAACTTCCATCTGAAAGCTCAAAAATCGAAACTTCTCCTACTTTGGGAGGTTCGGAATATTTAGCAGCAATTCACGGGATTGTAGCTGGGAAACCCCCAAGGATAGATTTTGAGTTAGAAAGAAAAGTGCAATCGGTTTGTCGGGATGGAATTCGGCAAGGTTGGGTATGTTCTGCCCATGATTGTGCGGAAGGTGGAATTGCGATCGCCCTCGCGGAATCTTGTATTTCTGCTAAAATGGGTGCAGAAATTCATCTAAGTTTCAATTCGGCAAATGTCAGCCGCTGGGATGAAATTTTGTTTGGTGAAATGGGCAACTGCATTGTAGTTTCAGTCGCACCGAAAAATCAAGAAATTTGGGAAGCTTACCTGCAGGAACATTTGACAAAAATGTGGCAGAAGCTTGGTTTAGTTTGCTGTGCTGAATCACCTTTACGGGTTGTGAGTGCTGACAATCAAGTGTTAATTGAGGTTGGGATGAGTGAGATGGGCGATCGATTCTATAATGCGATCGAGCGTCGGATTGCATCTGTTTGACAACATGAAATTTCGAGTCCCCTAAATCCCCCTTAAAAAGGGGACTAGGGGTTGACTTTGAATACTCTTGTCCCCCCCTTCTTAAGGGGCGGTGCCCCCGTGCCCGCCCTTCGTAGGGGCGGTGCCCCCGTGCCCGCCCTTGGCTAGGGGGTATCTCCGGGTTTAAAACACGCCCAATAACCCCAACTTCTTACAAAATTCACGATTCTTGCAAAAACATATTACATAAATCCGGGTTCTTAGACACTATACAATATAAACAATATCATTCCTAAAATAAATGATTTGCTGCATCAATCCCGACTGCCCCAATCCTCAAAACCCCGACGGACAAACATATTGCATTAGTTGCGGTATTCAACTCGTACCCATCCTGCGAAATCGTTTCCGCATGATCAAACTCCTCGGTCAAGGTGGCTTCGGCAGAACCTATTTAGCAGAAGATATTGATAGACTAAATCAACGCTGTGTCGTTAAACAATTAGCACCCGATGTCCAGGGAACGTGGGCGATTAACAAAGCGGTAGAATTATTTCAGCTAGAAGCTAGACAACTGCAACAGCTAGGACAACATCCGCAAATTCCATCCCTAGATGCCTACTTTGAAGACAACAAATATTTGTATCTCGTACAACAGTTTGTGGATGGGGATAATTTGTTGACGCTTTTCCAAAATCAGGGAATTTGGCAAGAAAGCCAAGTTAAGCAACTATTACTCGAACTTCTACCTGTTCTCAAGTTTGTTCACGAACAAAAAATTGTTCACCGAGATATCAAGCCAGAGAATATTATGTGCCGTCGCAGCGACGGTGTGTTAGTGCTGATTGATTTCGGAGTTTCAAAACAGTTGTCGGGAACAGTGATATCGCGACAGGGAACGCAAATTGGTTCGCATGGTTATGCACCGCTTGAACAAATGCAAGGGGGTGAAGCTTATGCAGCCAGCGATTTGTTTAGCTTGGGGGCGACGGCTTTTCATCTACTGACGGGGGTACATCCTTATGGTTTGTGGACGGAGCACGGTTATAGCTGGACTGGCAATTGGCAGCAACATTTGAAAAGTCCCATAGACAAGGGATTGGAATTGATTTTATCTAAGTTGTTGGCAAAAGATATCCAGCAGCGCTATCAATCAGCCGAGGAAGTTTTAAGAGATTTTCAAGGTCAGTCAACACAAACTCCCGCACCGACACCAATTCCCACAATTCCTGTGATTCCACAGCACTCTTTGCCGTTACCAACTAACACAACAAGGCGAGGTTTCTTGCAATTAGCGGGTTTTGCTGGGGGAGGATTTGCATTAGCTGTGCTGAGTCAAAGTTTGTTGAACAACAAAACTTCTTCATCTTCACCAAATCTTCCACCTTCATCCAACAAGGCGACCCCATCTCCTAAATCATCAGCTCAAAAATCATCTCCAAAAACTACAGCCAAAAGTTCATCGCCAAAACCATCTCCACAATCTGTAGCAGAAAGTCCATCGCCAAAACCATCTCCAAAACCATCTCCAAAACCATCTCCAAAACCCGCACCAGAAACTCCCAAACCTACGCCATCTTCCAATGCTTTAAAAAGCTTTACTTTTGAAACAGTGACAGTCAACTCAACGGGGCAAATCGCCAACCGCCGCCAAGGAAAAGCACAGGCTTTTATAGAAAATATGGGGAATGGTATTACTCTAGACATGGTAGCAATTCCTGGCGGCAGTTTTGTGATGGGTTCGCCCGATACGGAAGCCGGACGAAGTAGTTATGAAGGGCCGCAGCGTACCGTGAATATCCCGGCTTTTTTTATGGGTAAATATGAGATAACTCAAGAACAATACCAAGCGGTGATGGGAAATAACCCTTCTGAGTTCAAAGGTGCGAAACTTCCTGTCGAAAAAGTAAGCTGGAATGACGCTGTGGAATTCTGCAAGCGGCTTTCTAAAAAAACAGGCAAGACTTATCGCTTACCTTCAGAAGCGGAATGGGAATATGCTTGCCGCGCCGGAACTAAAACACCTTTCTATTTTGGTGAAACAATTACCCCAGATTTAGTTAATTATAATGGCAATAATCCCTACGCTGGGGCATCGAAGGGACTTTACCGCAAACAAACAACTGATGTCGGGAATTTTTTACCCAATGCTTTTGGACTTTATGATATGCACGGAAATGTTTGGGAATGGTGCAGTCATCTCGACAACGATCGAAGCGATCGCCGGGTGCGGTGTGGCGGTTCCTGGAAGGACACTGCGGTGAATTGTCGCAGTGCGTATCGTCTTAGCAATTTGGCGGGCGATGGTTACTCGGACATCGGTTTTCGCGTGGCTTTGGTTTCCGCGTAGTCTCTGGTTTCTGGTGTTGTGCTTTAGTCTCCCGCGAGGACTATTCTTTTAAGACTCGGCAGTTTTAACCTGGTTGATAAATATAGTCCTGGACGCATCAAAAGCTTCATAACCGGGTTTTTTGCGGTTTCTGCGGTCTGTAGCGCGTCTTCTGGGCAAAAAAACCCGGTTTCTGACCACCCGTGCATAAGTCCTATAATAGTTAAAATAGGCCAAGGTCACACATCAGGAAGGATAAAAAATATGACCATCAATCTTCCTCTTCCCGATTCAATTGAAAATTTTATTAACGAACAAGTGGCAATCGGAGGCTACAGTAATGCAGCGGAATACATCTTGCACCTAATTCGCCAAGAACAAGCAAGACTCGCGCGGGTTGAGTCGTTATTGTTGGCTGGTTTGGATAGTGGCAATTCTATAGAGATTACCGATGATTGGTGGGAGCAAAAACGCGCTCAGTTGGTGCAGAAACTTGACCCACAGCAGCGATGAATGTAGCATCTCAGCAGTTGCCTAATTTAACGGCCCAAACCAAGTCAGAAGCCCTAGTGATTATAGCAGATAGCGGCTTTGTATTCAAAACTAAAACAGAGGGTGGATATGAAACATTCGAGCATCCTGATGGTAGTTTAATTCATATTAGACCCGCTGGTGAAATTGTCCGAACCGGGCCTAAAATTAAAAACGATCGCGGTAAAAGTTACCGCCGCCGATACGACCAGTTTGGCAATCAGATTCAATTTATCCCAGGTTCAAGCACCCACAGTACCGGAGAAAATATAATTCTATGACTCTTACAGCCGATCGCCCTTTAAAACATTTTTGCATAGAAGACTTGAAAAGTGCCGACCTTGCAGGCATTACTCTAATCCCCCAACCTTTAACCTTGCGCTTAGACTTTACATTCGGAACCGGGATTTATGACACTTCCATCGAATTCTATCAACTCGTTCATCAGGTAATCTCTCAACCAGTCCACTCCGACTCAGAAGAGTCTTGCTTCTGGGTGGGTAACGCAGAATTAAGACAATTGACAGAAGATAAGAGTCAAATTTTATCTACTTTGTCCTATCCTTTTCAAAATCAAGCCGGTTTGGTTGAGACAGGTTCTTCGTCCCTTTTCTACTTTCGACTGGAAGGGGATATTTGTATCGAAGTAGTTTGCGGTAGTTACAAAATTTTTCAAGAATTGGAATCGGCGGTGGAAACCACGTCTACCCCAACGAAAACCTGATGGTGCGTGGGTTGAAGCTGTAGGGTGCGTCGCCCGAAACAATCTCCAAGTAAGAGGCCAATCTCATAGCGACGCACCTACACAATACGACATTACTTAATACTCGATCGCGCCCAAAATTGACATTACATGGCCGCACAGATTCCCATGATGATATAGTAGGTCAATTCCCTGAAAAAGTCAAGCTCGATCGCCCTTAAATTCTAATATTTCAAAAAGCCCGTGAAGCAATTTTATAATTTATTTGCCCTTGCACGATCGCCTATCTCTTCGTTCCCCTCTGTTGGGACGAGAGTTTGACTCTTAAGCGATTTCAATCGACTGCTGGCGAATTTAAAAGTGGTTTCACCCCTCACCCGTAAAAATAGTGGCTTTGGACTAAATATTTAATTAACCATATAGCTATTAAGTAGCCAGAACGAAAGAAAATGCTGCATTCGTGATGTGAGGGGTAACACCCTTGGCGAATTAGCCAACAGTTTTTTTCAATCGCCGATTCCCTCGCCCGCCGTTAATCAAGGTTAATATAGGATTTGGCGGCGATCGATACTACAATGCGATTGAACGTCGCATCGCTTCGGTCTGAAATGCTACACAATTTGGAAATTACGACAGATCCGTGGCAAGATTAAGGGAATGTTAAGTTATGCGACGCCTTCGCAAACAAGATTTCCCGCTGAAACTGTCCCCCTAACCCACCTTCCCCATTAGGAACCCACCCATCTATGATTCCCAACCATTCCTTCGCGGCTGACGAGCATTCTAGCAAACCCGACAAGCCCGAGGAAGCTTGTGGCGTTTTCGGTATCTACGCACCGGGTGAAGATGTCGCCAAGTTGACCTACTTCGGTTTGTATGCCTTGCAGCACCGGGGTCAGGAATCAGCAGGAATTGCCACCTTTGACGGTGAAAAAGTCCACCTGCACAAAGATATGGGACTGGTTTCCCAAGTCTTCAACGAATCGAGTTTAGGTCACTTGCCCGGTAACTTAGCCGTAGGCCACACTCGCTACTCTACTACTGGCTCGTCGCGCGTGGTCAACGCTCAGCCTGTGGTTGTCGAAACTCGTTTGGGAAGTCTGGCATTAGCACATAACGGGAATCTTGTCAATACAAAAGAATTGCGCGAAGAATTGCTGTCTCGGAAGTGCGAATTTGTCAGCACGACGGATTCAGAGGCGATCGCAGTGGCGATCGGTTCCGAGGTAGACAAGGGCAAAGACTGGCTGGAAGCAGCGATCAGCGCCTTTGCTATGTGCCAAGGAGCCTTTAGTTTGACGATCGCCACTCCCAAAGGCGTGATGGGAGTCCGCGACCCCCAGGGCGTCCGCCCGCTGGTAATTGGCATCCTCCCCACAACTCCGGTACGATACGTTTTAGCATCGGAAACTTGTGGCTTGGATATTATCGGTGCTGAATTTTTGCGGGACGTAGAACCGGGGGAATTAGTTTGGATTACAGAGGAAGGTATGGCTTCCTTCCACTGGAGTCAGCAGCAGAAGCGCAAACTTTGCATCTTTGAAATGATCTATTTTGCTCGCCCCGATAGCCAAATGGAAGGTGAAAGTTTGTACAGCTACCGCCTGCGGATCGGGCGTTTGTTGGCAGCAGAATCTCCGGCTGATGCTGATATAGTCATCGGCGTTCCCGATTCGGGAATCCCGGCGGCGATCGGCTTTTCTCAAGCTTCCGGCATTCCTTACGCCGAAGGATTGATTAAAAACCGCTACGTCGGGCGCACTTTTATTCAACCGACTCAGACAATGCGGGAGTCAGGAATCCGCATGAAACTCAACCCTCTCAAAGATGTGTTGGAAGGAAAGCGGGTAATTATTATCGATGATTCGATCGTGCGCGGTACAACCAGTCGCAAAATCGTCAAAGCCTTGCGGGATGCTGGCGCAACCGCAGTTCACATGAGAATTTCCTCGCCACCGGTGACTCATCCGTGTTTCTACGGTATCGACACCGACAATCAAGATCAGTTGATTGCTGCTACTAAGTCAGTCGCAGAAATCGGCACCCAAATTGGGGTTGATTCCTTGGCTTTCTTGAGTTGGGATGGAATGCTGAGGGCGACTAACGAAGACCCGATGAGTTTTTGTTCGGCGTGTTTCACTGGTGATTATCCGATCGACGTTCCAGAAATGGTAAAACGGTCTAAGCTCATATTAGAAAAAGCTGGAACCTAGAAAATCCAAAAGCGAGAAAGCGATCGCCCGTCACTTTCCGCAATTTAGGGATTTTCAAGTTTTTCTGGTAAGTCATTGCCAGAATGTGTGTAGAAATGTTACATTAACTTAGCTTTAGCAATTCTTGCAGAATTTGTGAACTGTAGTGAACAGTCGCTTGGGTAGAACTTGTGTGAAACCCAACCCTCGGATTGGAGATTGGAGATTGGAGATTTGAGATTTGTGCTTGAATCTAAAATCGCCAATCTAAAATCGATGGTTTTTCCCTACACTCTCGTTCACAATTCCTGCTCGAAACGCTGTATGCTACCTGCAGACTGGAGGTAGTTCCTCCAGATGTCCACTCTCAGATTGAAGTCGCATTTCGCACCAACAACGGGCACATGAGATTTTTTCAGATAACAGGGTCGATCGCACTAATTTTTCCCACACAAGTATTCCACAAGCCAACTTGCTTGAGAATCGCGGACGGGCTATTCATGCGAACTAAATAACTTTAGAAACCCTTGCAGAGTAAAAATATGGCTCCTTGCAGGTTGAATGTTACCTCACCTGCATAGGGGATACAACCCCCCGACTCCTGTCCGGGAGAGCCAAAAAATTTAGATATTAGTTAACCCCCCAGATTCATCTGTGGAGTGAATCTAAAATCTAAAATCTAAAATCTAAAATCGATTGACTGTTAAAAGAAGGCGGAATGCGGTTTCTCAAGTCAGCTTAAATCGGAAACTTCGTGCAATCAAATACTGTTCTCAATCAGCCGAGCAATCCAGGCTCATCCTCTCGTACAACAGAGTTACCTTTTACTCTTGCTGATATCAAGGCAGCCATTCCAGCCCACTGTTTTGAGCCCTCGGCATGGAAATCTCTGGCTTATTTCTTTTTAGATCTTGGCATCATCGCAGGTTTGTATGCGATCGCCTACACCCTCGATTCCTGGCTCTTTTATCCAATCTTTTGGTTGATGCAAGGAACCATGTTTTGGGCATTGTTTGTAGTGGGCCACGACTGCGGACACGGTTCATTTTCTAAGAGCAAATGGCTCAACAACCTGATCGGACACCTCTCCCACGCTCCAATTCTCGTACCCTTCCACGGTTGGCGGATTAGTCACAGAACCCACCACGCAAATACAGGCAGCTTAGATAACGATGAAAGCTGGTATCCGGTATCGGAAAGCAAATACAATCAAATGCCTTGGTACGAAAAGCTGGGACGCTTTTATTTGATGTTATTTGCCTACCCAATTTATCTATTTCGGCGATCGCCCGATCGGGTAGGTTCTCACTTCATGCCCGGTAGCCCGATTTTCCGTCCGTCCGAAAAATGGGATGTGTTGACAAGTTCCGCATCCTTGGTACTGATGGTAAGCTTTTTAGGCGCGCTAACCTATCAGTTTGGTTGGCTGTTTTTACTCAAGTTCTACTTGGTTCCCTATGTAGTGTTCGTGATGTGGCTGGATTTGGTAACATTCCTGCACCACACAGAAGCCGATATTCCTTGGTATCGCGGTAATGATTGGTCTTTCTTGAAAGGTGCATTGTCTACGATCGATCGCGACTACGGAATCATCAATTCCATCCATCACGACATCGGCACCCACGTAGCCCACCACATTTTCTCGACAATGCCGCACTATCACTTGAAGGAAGCAACGGAAGCAATTAAACCAGTGTTGGGCGATTATTATCGCAAGTCAACCGATCCAATTTGGAAGAGCTTTATTCGCTCTTACTGGGATTGTCATTTTGTCTCCGATACAGGTTCTGGAGTTTACTACGAATCGCCTAACAGTCGGCGATCGGCTGAAGTTAAGTAGTTTAAATTAACAAGAGAATACGTAAAAACTCGGCTTCTTAAAGAAACCGGGTTTTTCTTTTTTGCGCGTGTTTGATAATAAGATGTTCCACATCTGGAGGGGTGACAAGCCGCCCCAAACCCAGAGGTCTCTTCGGGAGCATCTCAGTTTTGCATTTACAGTGCGAGCGTCCCCGCTCGCGTATTGTACAATACGCGAGCGGGGACGC
>NZ_JAUBOV010000018.1:72513-108227 GCF_036700405.1 Microcoleus sp. T3_D1 | reverse complement strand
GAAGTCCTTAAAGCTCGATTTTAACTGGGTTAATTGCATCAGATTTAAGAGTTTTAAGAATTGTTTTATAAAAAAAAACTGATGCACAAATATGATTTTCTGTCAACTTAATTTAGATGCGTTTACCCTGGTATTTCTAGAGGCTATGTCAGTCACAGAGCAGGCTCAATTGATGGCTAGTGCCCAAATTGTTGTTAGTCCTCATGGTTCTGGTCTTACAAACATTATCTTTTGTCAGCCGGGGACTCAAATTATTGAACTTTTCTCTCCATCCTACATCAATGAGTGCTATTGGACATTATGCAATCAATGCTCATTGGAACATTACTATTTGATTGGAAAGCGTTACCGAGAAACAGCTTCGTTATCTGCATCTGACAATAAATTTTCTGCTTTAGGTGCCGAAGATTTTTTAGTGGATTCCTCAAATTTGTTGAAGTTACTTTCTGTTGTTGGTTTACAAAATTATTTCCCTGGAAGGCATAAAAATTAACTTTGCAGGAGGATTTCAAGTGATGTTTGTAGATTGTCCTGAAAGCTTCTGTCAATATAGTATAATAGAGTATGTAATTTTCAGCAATCCATCAAAGTAAGATACCCCTACCGTTTCTACCTCACAACCGACCCCCAACGCAGTTGATCTGCGATTGTTTGGTTGCGTTAGAGTGGTTTGGAACAATGCACTTGCTTTATGTAGCTGAATTGGGAAAACACCCAGAGATACCAATAAGAGTGGCAAAGCTACTTCAAAAATAGAAATGAAAATGCGCGTGCGGCGGTCACTACTTGAGACAAGATGATTGGATGGAGATCGACCGAATAGAACACAAATCACCAGTCAAGCGCATCTCACTGAACCGTTAAGAATCCTCGCCCTAAAAGGGCGGGGAGTATATCAAAGTCACTCTCTATTTAATGCCAAGAATGGCTCTGTTTCAGGTGTCAAGTTTCGAGAATACCGATCGATACCCGATGGCGATCGGCTAACAGGAAGTGTTTTTGCCGATTTAATTAAATTATGTCAGCTTTCATTCACAATTAAGCTGAGGCTCCAGCTCCGGACAAAATACAAAAGATGCCTAACCAAGGCAATCTGGACTGTCTAGCTGGAAAAAACTTCCAATTCAAATTCCCCAGATATTCAAGCAAATTTAAGGATTGTAAATTAGGAAAAAAACCTGAAATGATTACTGGGCACTCATTTCAGGTTTCTTAATGTAAGGTATGGGACTTCAATGTC
This sequence comes from Microcoleus sp. T3_D1, assembly GCF_036700405.1. Classification (NCBI taxonomy): domain Bacteria; kingdom Bacillati; phylum Cyanobacteriota; class Cyanophyceae; order Oscillatoriales; family Microcoleaceae; genus Microcoleus; species Microcoleus sp. T3_D1. The sequence goes on along the minus strand of NZ_JAUBOV010000018.1, from coordinate 106,987 downwards.
GGTGCGGTGAGAGTATGATAGGTGTCTGCCTCGATTGTTTTTACTAAATTCAACTGGTTAGCATTTCTTTGAAACTTTGTTTTGCTGCATCCAAAGAATAGCGCGTCTTGACAAAATTTGTCGAATTAGTTGATAGCTCATCCCACAAAGATTGATTGTTGTAAAGCATAACAACCATCTCAGCAAATTCATGGGGAATATCTGCGATCGCGACCTCAAATTGGTGGCGAAGCTGCATCCCTTCACTCGCGATTGATGTGGCTACAACTGGCACTCCATAACTCATGCTACTCAATATTTTGCCCTTAATTCCAGCCCCATATCTTAAAGGAGCAACAGATAGCTTACAGTGATTAAAATGCTCAGAAATGTCGGGTAAGTGACCAGTTACAATTATGTCATTAGATGCAAGATTCCTAATTGTCTCTGGTGGCTCACCACCTATTATATACAGATTGATACCCTTGAGTTTCCGCTTAATCAATGGGAAAATATCTGAAGTAAAATAAAGCATGGCATCAACATTGGGTGTATGCCGAAACCCTCCAATAAATAAAATGTCTTTTCTTTCTGCAAACCCCCTAGCAGAACCATAAATATCGCGAGAACTTGGGTACGTGATAACTTTAAGCTGGGAATTTTCTTGAAGTAAGACATCTCTCTCTTTTTCTGTTACTACAAGGGTAAAATCGGCCTTTGCAGCCACTGATAGTTCTCTAAATTTTGTCTTCTCAGCTCGGGCTGCAAGTTCAGCACTGTTTTGGATTTGCGCTTGTCTTTGCTCTCGCACGTAGTGCAAATCTACAGTGTCGTAAATTACCTTTGCTTGGGGGCAAAAGTTTTTAACCTCGTCAATGTATTTAAAGGCTACTTCTGCTCGCGTCAAATAAACAAGATTGTAAAGATGACCGTGAGTTTTTAAATGCTCTTTGAGAGAAGTAACATAGGGAGCGTACAAACACTCGACTCCAAATCGCTGTAAATCTGCCGTGTACTTGGGGTCGTACAATAAGTTATCAGGTGCGAAGGTGACTTTATAAGACAGCGATTGAAATATCTTTAAATGATTGACGGCTGTTATCGAGCCTGAATCTTGGTCTGGCGTTAAAGGACAAGCATCTATGACTAAAATCCGCTGCCGCACATTTCTTTCTTTCTCGAAATAAGGGTTTAATCCATTGGGACGATGTTTCCTCAAGATGGTTTGCCACCTTTCGCGGAACTTTTGTTGATTGATAACTTGATACTTTTTCACACCTTTTTTAGTATCTCTGCCTGACGAAACACCCTCAAAATGAACGACTTGAGCTAAAGGCTGATATAAAACTTTATAACCAGCTTGCTTTACTTGAAATGCTAAGTCGGTATCTTCACAATAGGCTGGCTTATAATAGCTATCAAAACCGCCTAGCTGCTCAAATAGCTGCTTGGGCAGCATGATACAAGCACCTGAACAGTAATCTACTTCCCGCAAGTAACAATATTCTAGTTTATTGGGATCGTCACATCGACCGTAATTCCAAGCAGAAGCATCCTGCCAAATAATCCCGCCTGCTTCTTGAAGTTGACCGTCAGGATAAATTAACTTGGCACCAACTAAGCCAGCATCAGGTACTATTTTGAAGGTTTCTATCAGTTCGATGAAACAGTTTGGCAGGACAACTGTATCGTTATTTAAAAATACTAAATACTCACCTTTAGCTAGCGATGCTCCCCTATTGCAAGATCCAATAAATCCAAGATTTTCAGGATTTCTAGCTGTCACAATTCCTGAGACCATCTCGAACACTTGCTGCGTATCATCTTTGGAACAGTCATCGATGACAATTACCTCGAATGGGAGGGAACCATCCATTGTATGGGCGAGCGATCGCAGGCAATTAAAAGTGTAGAGTATTTGGTTATATACGGGAATAATAATCGAGATGACAGGATTAACGCTGGTCTTGAGGACAATTGGTTCAGGACGTTTCAGACTCAGGTATTTCAGGACTTCGAGAGAATGTGTAAATGCTCGATCTTTCTGAGCCAAGACATTCTTTAATTGCCAATTAATGCGATATTCATCAGGTTTAACTTGCAGTCCGATCCGATAAAAGGCGATCGCCTCATCTATTTGTCCGCGTAACGCTAAAGCGTTACCTAAACCCATATAGAGTTCTGCATCGCGGAGATCGACTTCCAGTGCCTTATGGTAAAGTTCTACATCGTTAGGATTTTCCTCAATCGCCTGACGATACCGCTTTATCGCTTCCCGTGCATAAAACTGACTTTGCTTTTGCAGTGCCTCTCCCAGTTTTTCATTAACCAACGGCAAATCTGCCTTCAACTCGATCGCCCTTCGATAAGCCCCGATCGCCTCCTCCCACCTCTCCAACTCCACCAAAGCCTCGCCCAAATTATAGTGAGACCAATGGAAGTCGGGATTTAGCTCGATCGCACGTCCATAAGCCACCGCCGCCTCTTCCCATTTCTCCTGCTTAATCAAAACATCCCCTAAATTGTTGTGCGACCAACAAAAATCAGGATTCAACTTAATAGCCAGACGATATGCAGCAACCGCCTCATCTAACCTTCCTTGTCCTTGCCAAATATCCCCTAAATTGTGGTGAACTTTCCACAAACTAGGCTGAAGTTCGATAGCTTTCTGATAAACTATTACTGCTTCATCCAACTCACCAGTTTTAACAAGAGTATCCCCTAAACTCTGATAAATTTCTGCTGAATTAGAGTCGATCTCTAAAGCTTTACGGTAGGAATAAATAGCTTTCTCGCACTCCCCCTTTTTAGCCAAAGCTTTCCCTAAGCTGTAGTGAGGTTTAGCAGCATTGAAATTAGCTCCCACACTCCCGTAAGAATGCTTTTCTCGCTTCCTATCCGGTTCCCCAGATTCGGAGTCAACCTTTTTTAAGCTCACTAATTGAGGAGGTAAAAGTTCACTATTTTGGTGTAAGTCGGATAAATTTGAATGATTATTGGCTGGAAATGCAATGATCTTGGATTGGTTACTCATACCCTGTACCTGTTGTAATTTGAGACGGTTAACGCAGTTGAATTTATTTTTCATCTACCTAGCGAGGTATCCGGAAAATTTCTAAACTTTGCTTAGTTCAATGGCGCGGTTGTAAGCCTCGATCGCCTCATCAATCTCGCCTTTTTCTTGCAAAGCATCCCCTAATTTGTGGTGAACTTCCCAGATATCCGGTTTCAACTCAATAGTTTTTTCATAACATCCGATCGCCTCATCCAACTGACCCCAACTGTCCAAAACATCCCCCAAACTTTGATAAGCTTGAACCAAATTGGGATTTAACTCGATCGCTCTCCGATAACAGGCGATCGCCTCTTCGCGCCTATCTAGACTTGCCCAAGCTTTCCCCAAACCGTAATGAGGTGCATCGAAATTTGGGTTCAGATCGATCGCTTGTCGGTAAGCCGCGATCGCCTCTTCGCACTGTCCCATAACGCTCAAAACCTCCCCTAAATTGTGATAAGCATCCGCATAACTCGGCTGCAACTGAATCGCCCGCCGGTAACACGAAATAGCCCGCTCCAACTGACCCAGTTCTAACAAAGTATTGCCCAGAGTAAAGTGTTCATCAGGCTTTGCCCAATTGATATCGAGAGTGAGAGCTTCATACCAGCATTCTGCCCCTGCTTGCGGCTGACCGGACTGCACAAATACCCTCGCTAAATTCCGGTAAGCCGATGCTAAATTAGGTTTAATTTTAATTGCTTCTTGGTAACAAGCAATTGACTTTTGCCACTGTTTCTGCTGAGCGTAAAGGCTGCCTAAATTCGCGCGAACTTCAGCAAAATCCGGCTCGATTTCCAGGGCTTGAACGTACCAATACCTCGCGGCCTCTGCTTTGCCCATAGCTTGGGTAGCATTCCCCGCAATCTTGTAGGCAAATGCTGCATCCGGTTGGATTTCAATAGATCGCTTGCACTCCGCGATCGCTTCTTCAAATTTCCCCTGCGCGTAATAAGATTCTGCCTGTTTGATGTATGTTTCTGCACTGACAGAATTGACGATCGCTACAGGTTTGCCGCTGTTACTATTACCGCTATCGAGTGCGGATAATGTTAGACTTTCGGCGGATTTTGAATGACCGTTATTCAGATTGTTTGCTAGTGCCCCAGAAGCGATCGCATCCCCAGCTTCCACAGCGGCAGCAGGTTGGTGACTGTTGCGATCGCCCTTTACCCGCGTCGCATGGGCAAAAGTATCTGCTGCTTTACTGCCAGATACCGAAGCGTTGCCGTTAAGTGCTGCCACTTTCTCCAAACAGACAGCAGCTTCATCTAACTTGCCTTGCTTTTTTAACGCTGTCGCCAGATTTTGGTAAGCCGCAGTTAAATTCGGATTTAACTCGATCGCGCGGCGGTAACAGGCGATCGCATAAGTAATTTGATTTTGCTTAAACAAAAGGTTGCCCAATTTAAAATGCTGATCTGGCGATACCTTTTCCGGTTCCAAAGAATAAGCTTCGTACCAGCACTCGTTCGCCTCTTCCTGTTTGCCCTGCTGCGTCCACACCCTAGCCAAATTCCGGTAAGCTGGTGCTAAATTCGGTTGGATAGCAATCGCTTTTTGGTAGCAAGCAATTGCCGGCGATAGCTGTTTTGCCATAGCATACAATGTGCCAAGATTTACGTAAATATCTGCATCGTTAGACTTAATTTGGACGGCTTTTTTATAGCACTCGATCGCCTCTTCTATATTCCCTTGCACTTGCAAAATCTTGCCCCACAGTTTGTAAGCAGCCACCGCATCTGGTTGGATTTCAAGAGCTCGCTTGCACTCAGCAATAGCAGGCTCGAATTGTTTTTGAGCGCAATAAGATCCCGCCCGCTGAATGCAGTCATCAGCCGTTTCTGGTTGCCGAAAATCCGCCGTAAAACCGCTATCAACAACTGTCACAGGCGACAAAACCTCAGCCGAGTTTTGAGCGGCAGGTGCAGAATTTTCCGCAAGGGCGATCGTATTTAACTGTTGCGGTACAGCCGGAATTGTTGCCTGTTGCTGCAACTGTACGCGAGGTTTTTCAGCAGAGATTGTGGAATCGAGTTGCAAGGAGTTAGCTGCAACATTAGCCGGCAAACTAGATGTTTGGGGATTCTGAGGTGACTCAGATTTGGGATTAAAACTCACAACTACTGTCTTGAACAAATCCCCAAAAATGTTAGCAGGACGTTCAATTATCTTTCGATAACTAGCAACTTCTTCCTGCACCTTTTTTTGAGCTTTGAGAGCATTTCCTAACTGTTGGTAAGCTTCGTTTGAATTGGGGTTTAACTCGATAGCATGGCAGTAGCAGCGTATAGCCTGCGTTACCTGATTCTGCCTCAAAAAGTTATCGCCCAGATGAATGTGTTCTTCAGGAGTGGCCTTGGCAGGTTCTAGAGAATACGCTTTAAACCAGCACTCGTCAGCCTCCGATAGCTGACCCATTTGCGCCCACACGCGAGCTAAATTTCGGTAAGTTGATGCTAAATTCGGCTGAAGGGCGATCGCTTTTTGGTAAAATGCGATCGCAGATTGCCACTGCTGTTCCTGAGCATAAAGCGTCCCCAAATTAGTATAAGCTTCAGCAAAATCAGGATCGAGTTCAATCGCCTTAGCATAGCAATTTTTCGCCTCCTCTACCTTGCCTTGAGCTTGCCTAGCATTACCCCAAATTTTATAAGCCCTCGCATCTGGTTTAACTTGGATAACTCGCTGGCAAGCCGCCGCCGCCTGCTCAAATTTCCTTTGAGCATAAAACGCTTCTGCACCTTGAATGTAGACTTCAATATCGCCAGGGTTGAAGGCTAAAACACCTTGAATGCTATTAGTTTTTGTATCTTCTACCTGAGCGGAATTTGCTTTTTGATAACACATTAAAGCCCGCTCCCAATTTTTCTCTTGGGTGTACAGAGTAGCAAGATTAGTATAAACTTCTGCAAAATCCGGCTGAATTTCCAGAGCTTTCACGTACCAATGCTTTGCCTTAGTTAAATTACCTTGTACTTGACTAATCTTGCCCAACGTTTTGTAAGCTGGTGCAAAATCTGGTTTCTGCTTCAGGGCTTGCTCGCAAGCCGCTACAGCATCGCTTAACTTACCTTGTTCTAAATAAAATTCTGCCCGTTTTTGGAAATAATCTGCTGATTCTTGGTTCATAATTGCTGTAGGATTTTTAGGGTTTTCCAGAAATCTTAAATCTAGGGAATTTTTTGAACTAAATAGATTGGTCTCTTCCAGCATTTTTTTGAGAGAGTTCAAATTGACTAAAATATCTTCCGTCAATGGATTTTGATACATTAAATGTCGAATTTGGCCACAATTAAAGCTCTCTCCTATTACATAATAATGTTCTAGATTTACCTGCTGAGATATCGCCCAATAGTAGTGCCTGATATAATTGGGAGAGACTAGCTCAATTACTTTTGTTTCTGAACCACAAAAGATAATATTTGTCAGACCGCTACCGTGAGGCGCTACGATAGCTTGGGCGCGAGAAAATAATGCTATTTGCTCCTCCACACTCATAGTTTCTAGTAGCACTGAAACAAAACCAAATCCCCTTAAAAATTGTATAACCTGTTCTTCATTGATTACTCGTCGGTAGCTGGATTGGCTGCGGCTGATATAGATGCGTTCTGGATAAATATATTTGCGATCGTCTTGCTCGCTTACCTGTGTACCTCTAGCGAGAAAGATGTTTGCACTACAGAGTTGTTTAAATTTTTCATTTAAAAAAACCCGCCTCAAAAACTCAAGCCCCTGCGGCGACAGCCAGCCCAGATATCCAGGAAAAGAGGGAACAATTAATTGTTTGGCTTGAATGTAAGGATGGCGATCGCTCTCTATAATTTTATATTCAGGAATTCCTAATGCTTTCAGGGTTTCTCGCTGAAAAGGCTGCTGGCAGCTATTAACCAAAAACGAATCTATCTCTTCCAGATTTATCCCCCAACGCTGCAGAACTTCAATCCGGGGCAAAATATCCACCATCCAGTGAAAATAGACATTTCCCGAAAGTCCAGCCAATACCGCCACCGTACCGTCTATCTTTTCTAAAGGTGGCAATTCTTCCGGTTTTAAATTCAGAAACCTGTGCTGAGTAGAATGTTTATTTTCGCATCCCGGCAACTCACCCGGATATTCGCGGGAAAGTTCGGGTAAAAGCCGATCGCCAGAATCGATAATAGCAATAGCATTGCAAATCATCCAAGAATTTTTCTGCGGTACAATCCAAGCCCGCCCGTTTGGGAGTGAAGTCACAAATGTTTCCGGCGACTCAACAGCAGTCTCTCCCTGCTGAGTACAAGAATATACGCCATTACCTAAATGCACAGGCTCAAACTGTCTGAAAATCCGCTTGAGACACCGCTGACAATCTAAGCCCTGACATTCCGATTTGGGATTTTTATTGCCGTTAACAGTGGAGGGGTGTTTCATGCTTCCCAAGTGAGAGTCAGAGTCGCACTCCGACAGGGAATGAATTCCCTGTCTCATAGCTGAAGTCCTCTGAAGAGGACTAAAATCCCACTCTTTAGTCCACTTTAGTGGACTTTCGCTATTAGCCAGGGGTTTCAACCCCTGGCGGGCTGAGGGAGAATGAATCCGCTTCTGTTTAAGAGGACTAAAAAACCGTTCTTTAGCCCACTTTAGTGGACTTTCTCTATTAACCAGGGGTTTCAACCCTTGGCGGGCTGAGGGAGAATGAATCAACTCCTGCTGTTTTTTCAATACAGCCTGCAACTGTTCGGAAACATCCGAGCGATCGCCCGCAATTGCCCGCACCATGTGGTAAACTACAATCGCTGCCGAAAATCGTTTTTGCTGACTCAAGCAATGAGCCAGCCGCAAGTAAATATCCGCATTCTTAGGTTGAATTTGTAAAGCTTTTTGGTAATAGCTTTCTGCTTGTTCGTACCCGCCGTACTCGAATAAGGCGTTTCCCAAATGGAAGTAAGTCTCTGCTAAATCGATAAGCAATGATGAAAGATGAAGCGGATTGTTAGCAAGACTAGAAATGGCGTAACCAGAGCCGTCCTTTCCTTGAAGTTGCTTCAGAAATCGCACACAGGCTATTTGAGAGCGATCGAGTTCATTAAGTTCTTGTACGGAAGTCAACCGCATCTCTACTTGGCGGCAAAAACCATCAACAAACTCGCTTTGCAGGGCAATAGCCTTTTGCCAACATAGCATTGCCTCAGCTAAATTGCCTTGTGCCATCAAAGAAACGGCCCGATCGCTGTATGCCGAAACCAGATCGGGATCTTTGCTAATTACCAACTCAAAACATTCTATTGCAAAAGTATGCAGCCCCAATCTTTGGAATGCTTTGCCCAAATTGTAACGGGCCATGACTAATTCTGGCTGCAACTCGATCGCGCGGCGGCAAAGGGCGATCGCTTCCTCTGGCTTCCCCAGTTGTAACTGAGCAATACCTAAATTATTGTACAGAGCAGCATCATCGGGCGCCACAGCTATTCCCGCTTGAAAAACCACAATTGCTTCGTCAACTTTGCCCTCCTGCACCAGAAGGCAGCCCCAATTGCTGTAGGCATTTACCGCGTAGGATAAAAGAGCTGGTTGAGAGCTTTTTTTCCAGCAAGATATCGCTTGCTGGTAACTGTAAATCCCTGCTTCTATCCTTCCTTGCTGGTGAACGGCAACGCCTATATTGTAGTGAGCTTGAACGTCATCTGGGTTGACAGCCAGTGCCTGTCGGTAGCTGCCGATCGCTCCTGTAAAATCCCCCTGCTGTTGCAGAACTCTACCCAAATTGTGCTGCAATTCGAGGCTGTTTTTTCCGAGAGCCAGTGCCTGCTGGTAGTGAAAAGCAGCATCTTCTATCTTTCCCGCCTGCTCGCACAGCAAACCCATTTTGGCAAAAGCTTCTACTAAATTGGAATTTTGTTCTGTCCCTTGGGTGCTGAGCATACTTAATTAAATTAGTAATTTTAAAAGGTAAATTGCAGCCGTCGCTAGCCCTAACTGACATCAGGCACTCAAGTCATTAACCAATTTTCTGATTGGTGAAGCCCGCTCACTTATTTTTTTGGTGAGTTTTTCGCCAGCCGCTAATGTTTAAATTATATTAATGATAGATCCACCCTCAATCGGGATAAACTTTAAATGATTTCAAAGTTATTCGACCCCAGATTCAGGTTATTACCTACTTGAGCGACGATCGATATTTGACCGTTTAGATTGCGGTAGTACAGCGAACCGTCAACCGGGTTGTAGATGACATTAGCCGCGCCCGCTGCCCCAGGAGTGTTGGGATTGAAATTGGGGTCGGTAATAAATTGGTTGCCAGTTAGATTGCCCGGTATCAAAGCATTAAACACAGCTTGGTCAAGCTGAATTTTATCTTCTGTAGGATTAAAATCGGTCAGCGTATCCATATTATCTGCCCCGACAAACTCGAAACGGAATGTATCCGCCCCGGCACCACCTGTGAGGGTGTCATTTCCTCTGTTGCCAGAAATAATATCGTTACCAGTACCGCCTAATAGCAAGTCATTGCCTTTACCGCCGTACAAGGAATTATTGCCCTCACCACCTGTTATAGTGTCATTTCCCTGATTGCCACTTACCAGGTCATCTCCAGGACCGCCATCAACTACATCCTCACCTTTACCGCCGTACACACCATCATTGCCTTCGCCACCGCTGACGACATCATTGCCTTCGCCACCACTTGCGAAGTCATTGCCACTGCCACCACTTACGGTGTCATTGCCTATGTCGCCAAAAACAGCGTCATCGCCGATGCCGCCATCGACGACATCATCGCCTTTGCCGCCGAACACGGTATCGATGCCTTCTCCGCCACTAATAGTATCTGCTCCTTGGTTGGCCGAGAGAACATCATTGCCAGCACCACCATCGACTACATCATCACCTTTGCCGCCGAACATGGTATCGATGCCTTCTCCGCCGAACACAGAATCGTTGCCTTCTCCAGCGTTTACAACATCATTTCCATCGCCGCCTCTCAAAACGTCATCGCCGCCGAAACCCAAAATGATGTCTTCGCCACCTAAACCGGCAACTTCGTCATTGCCAGAGCCTAGATTGATTTGATCGGAACCGATGTCGCCGTTAATTCTGTTTGGTAAATCCGGCGAGCCTTGGATAATTAGACCCCCAAGAGCGTTCTGTTCAACGCTTAGGGGTGGGGTGGAATTTGTTACTTGGGACATAGCCTGTCATCTCAAATGGGGGGATATCTATCCAGAGGTTTATCTCTCTGGTGAGATTTACTAGCTACAATCCTGATGTCCGGAATAGTTCTATGTGAAATTACTCAAAAAATGCCAATTATTTGTTTGATTTTTATATACTTAAAAAAAATTGAGTCAACCGGAAAAGATTTAACTATCCAGAACTGTTGAATTCACACTTCATACCCAATCATGCTGAGAAATCCCTCATAACACTCAGCGGTGGGAACCTTTCCTACAGAAACGAAGTCTGAGCATATAGGGACTAAGAAATAAAGGGGATATTTAAGTAGGATTTGGTATCAAAACTCACAACTCACAACTCTTTTCGGTGAACCAGAGTTGCACTAGCTTGGTCTGTCGGAACTAGCAAGACTTCGCTAATATTGACGTGGGGCGATCGCGTCGCGCAAAAATACACGACATCGGCTACATCGTCCGCAGTCAGCGGTGTCAATCCTTGATAGACATTTTTGGCTTTTTCTGCATCGCCGTGAAACCGGACATTACTAAATTCTGTTTCCACCAAACCAGGCTCTATTTCCGTCACCCGCACTGGTGTTCCCAAAAGGTCTTGTTTTAACCCTTCAGAAATAGCTCTCACTGCTGCTTTGGAAGCGCAATAAACATTACCTTTCGGATAAGCTTGGCGGCCTGCTATTGACCCGATATTCACTACGTGGCCGCGGCCTCGGCTTACCATTCCCGGCACGATCGCACGAGTCATGTAAAGCAACCCTTTAACATTGGTATCAATCATTTCTTCCCAATCTTGAAAGTTGCCTTCGTGCAGTTTGTCTAAACCACGGCTCAATCCGGCATTGTTAATGAGAATATCGATTTTTTTCCAGGCATCGGGAAGCGCCGCTATCGCCGATTCGACTTGCGGGCGATCGCGCACGTCCAATTCTAGCAAATAAATCTCGTTCGCCGACGCGATGGATTTTGTTTCTACAAGTTCGTTTGCCAGTCGATCGAGCTTTTCAAGACGGCGGGCTGCTAAAATTAGTTTGGCTCCACCTTTGGCGAATATCTTGGCACAGGCTGCTCCGATACCGCTACTGGCACCTGTAATGAAAACAATTTGGTTTTGGATAGAAATCATTTTTAATAATAAGGAAGATGTATTAACCGCAGAGGGCGCAGAGGGCGCAGAGAGAGGAAAGAAGAGGAAAAAACGTAGTTTTTAGTGGGTATAAGATTAAGTCGGGTCAATTAACCATAATTCTTGTAGGGGCAGGTTTACCGGGTTCTCTCATTTGTATTAGAGATTTTACTTAAACCGCCACTACAGAAATTACTCAAATAACCCATAACACCTATTTTATTACTTGACAACCCGCAATCGCACACTAACTGTTGCAATTCCACCTTGTCGCATCAAAACTGCTGAAACCCACCGATTTTCGGGCGTAGCCGGAGCTTTACCTACTTTAAAAATTCCCCCAGAATTTAGCAACTCTAGCTCGACTTCTGAGGGATTAAAAAAGGTTTTTTCGGTAATGGGTTCCTCCAAAACAGTCCCTATTAAAATATCATCGCCGATCGGCTCTCGCACAATGGCATCAAAATAGTAATCTTCGCCTACCTTAACTTGCTCCGGCAAATTTACTTCAATTGTGGGAGGATTATTGCCAGAACTAAGCTGAGTTTGTTCTGCTAAAATCTCTTGACTAACTATTTTTTCACCTTCAAAGCGCTGCTGGGAACGGATGGTAGCTTTGAGAGTTAATTCTCTGCCATCCTTTTTTTGAGTGCCGGCAATTGTAGTTATGGTTTCTGCAAGAATCGCGCTACCTTCGGTTTTCCAAGATTTGATCTCGGTGCGGTAATTTAAACTCGGATATCGCTCCCAGAGTTGGGTGAGGGCTTTTTCCATGATGCGGCTGTTTAAGCCGTCAGAATGAGTGAAATTCGGGCTGTAAAATGCCATGACTGCTTTGACATCGCGCCGGTTGGCCGCTGCGTCAATTTCTGTTAGCACTTTTGTGAGTGGGGCAGGCGCATTTGCTCTTGTTTGGGCGATCGTTTGGGGAGTCGCCGCGATCGCACCGATCGCTCTTGCCGCACTCGGATGCAGCACGCCAGCACTTACCACTGTTAAACATAACAACATTTGAGCGATCGACTGCCCGCAGTTAAAGCCAAAAACGATCGCCGGATCGGCTTTTTCGTCCCGACGGCCGGAAAAATACTGAGATGCACTTGGCACTAAATTCAAAAAATTACGCATTAGGTGATAATTTGGTTATTTGTCAGGGGTCGTAGCTTGGGCAACTGTTCGCCTGCAACGAAAACTGACAACTGAAGGACGGACACGGCACAATCTAATTTTAGATTGCTGATTGAAAATTGGCTGAAACTGCCGGAATAATAAGCATAATAATCTAAAACCTCAAATATAAAATCGATTGACCTGTGGAACTTGTACTTGTAAAAGAAACAAAAACCTTGACAAAAGCCCCCCTCCGGTTGTTGGTTGCAGCTAGCGGCACTGGTGGACATTTATTTCCCGCGATCGCCACCGCTAGTCAGTTGAACGACTGTCAGATCGAATGGCTGGGAGTCCCAGACCGCATGGAAACCGAGTTAGTTTCATCCCTTTACCCCCTCCACACGATCGCCGTTGAAGGCTTTCAGCAGCGATTTGGACTCGGTACAGTGCGAATTTTGGGCGGACTCGTCGGCTCGATCCTTCATGTGCGGAAGTTGCTCAAAGCGGGAAATTTTCAGGGAGTCTTTACTACCGGCGGTTACATCGCAGCACCGGCAATTCTAGCGGCTCGTTCTTTGGGTTTGCCGGTGATTCTCCACGAATCTAATGCCATTCCGGGGAAGGTGACGCGCTGGTTTAGTCCTTTGTGCACTGCTGTGGCGATCGGATTTGAAGCAGCAGCCCAGCATTTACCCCGCGCCAAAACTGTGGTTGCTGGTACGCCGGTGCGATCGCAATTCCTCGCCCCCCAACCTCTAAATTTGCCAATTCCTGACAACGTACCTGTAATTTTAGTCATGGGCGGCTCTCAAGGTGCTGTCGCAGTCAATAAGTTAGTGCGCGAGTGTGCTCCGGCTTGGTTTGATGCCGGTGCTTGGGTGGTTCACCTTACCGGAAATAATGACCCCGATGCTGAGAGTTTGAAACACGAGCAATATTTGTCGATGCCATTTTACGACAATGTGGCGAGTTTGTTGCAGCGAGCAAATTTAGCAATTAGTCGATCGGGCGCGAGTGCTCTGACAGAATTAGCAGTAACGGGAGTACCTTCTATTTTAATTCCTTTTCCTCACGCCGCTGACGACCACCAAAGATTTAATGCGGAAGTATTTGCCGCATCTGGCGCCGCCGTGGTATTCCGTCAAAGCGAACTGACAGCAGATGTGTTGCAAAGCAAGGTGCTGTATTTGTTAAGAGATTCCGATTATTTGGAAAAAATGTCTCAAGCAGCTTCTCAATTAGCAGTGAGAGACAGTACAGAACGTTTGGCTAATTTGGTGAGGGAATTGCTGGTGCGGTAGCGAAAATTGGACACCGCCACTAATTTAACGAGTTCTTTTTAATGAGGGTAAAGCGTAAAACCCCTGTCCAACCAAATAACATAAAACACAGCCCCATCCCGATAACCAACCATCGGAGCCTTCCCGCAAAACCGAAAAGCAATAAAATTTACATCATCCTTAAGATGGCTGGGAATAGGTGCTCTAATGGAACTTCGGGCTATCTTCTCGTAGCCCAATCCGTGACGGGGAGAAGCATTAATCTCACTCCAGGTAAGCTGATTTAATTTGTAGAGCGTATCTGCAAAAGCAGCCTTTTCATCTTTTGTGCATTGAGAAAGAGAGTAATCTTTATTCATGTATCGCAAAGAAAATAGAGGTGACTCCTGCTCTGGCGGTAAATCAACAATTTCTCTAGGTGAAATCCTTTTCCCTTTTTCTTGGCGTTGATTTGCCTTAAGACGCTTCTTCACAATTGAGTTGAGTCTTGAAGTATTTTTTCAGGGATTGATGAGTAATTTTTCCGCTATTTTGAGCAGCAAGTTTCCAGGGATATTCTTCGTGTGTCATGTTGCTTAACTTCCATGCAGCAAACTGCCCAAACACAGAGTAAACTTCATCAAGCAGGCTCTTAGTTTCTTCGTCGTAAATCGAAAAGTTTATATATTCTGGACATGGAATTGCACCAGTACCATACTTTTTATAGTGACGGTACAAATCAGGAACAACGGGCCCGTGAGTCCATGCTTCTATGGCTTCAGGAAATAGCGGTTCATCGTACAAAGCTAAATGAAAGCCTTGAGCATAGTAAACCAATTTCTGAAGCTTGAGATTAGATATCAGATCGCCAGCATCTTCACTTGCCTGAGCCAAAAAGTATTCGGCTGCATCATAACAACTCAGCATAACTTACTTGGTAGTCATTAAACGGCAAAACTAGAACGAGATTTTTTTGACACTCCCGCGACTCAAGCAGACTATATTTGTCTGGAGACGTTTTCACGGGGAATTGCGAGCCGTGTCACTTTATTTACATTATACTATATTTTCTCAATCTATGCCCTATTCAATTTAACAAAATTAACTACCGATTCTAATCCTTCCTTTGTCTTCAAGTTAGTAAAAACAAAAGGTTTGTCGCCACGCATTTTTTTCGCGTCCCGTTCCATTACGCCTAAATCTGCTCCTACATAAGGTGCGAGGTCTGTTTTATTAATTACCAACATATCAGATTTAGTAATTCCTGGCCCGCCTTTGCGCGGAATTTTATCGCCTGCTGCGACATCGATTACGTAAATAGTTAAATCTACTAACTCCGGGCTAAACGTTGCCGCCAAGTTATCGCCGCCGCTTTCTACAAACACTAAATCTAAATCAGTAAATTTTTGTTCTAACTCTTCTATAGCTACTAAGTTAATGGAAGCATCTTCGCGGATGGCTGTGTGGGGACAGCCTCCCGTTTCTACGCCCAAAATTCGATCGCTCTCTAAAGCTTGACTCCGAACCAAAAACTGGGCATCTTCCTGAGTATAGATATCATTAGTAACAACAGCAATCTGGTATTGCTGCCGCAGCGCCTTGCACAAAGCATCCAGTAAAGCAGTTTTCCCCGAACCAACCGGCCCAGCAATTCCTACACGAAAAGCACCCATAGCGATTTTAGATTTTAGAGTTTAGATTTTAGATTTGCTGATTTTCAACTGCGAAACAACCGAGTGTACTGAGTTTCGTGGGCCATGCTAGCGAGTCCTAATCCCCAACTGCAACTGCCAAGCTCATCATCTTCTAATTTTAAAACTTCTTGCGCCGTACAGCTAATTTGAGACTGCAAATCTAACAGTAACTGTTGACCTGCTGTTTGACCGAGGGGAATCAGTTTCACGCCCGCACTCGCCAAATTGGCAGCCCAACTGTACAAATATCCTAACACGGCCGCTTCCTCTTCAATCTGCCAGTTGGCTGCGGCAATGCCAAAGCCGATCGCAAAATTGCACTGATTGCCGCCCAATTCCACCAAATCTTTTACAATTGTTGTTAACCCAGAAGCAACGGGCGATTCCCTGCGGGATAGCTTCGCTTCACGCAAATCCAGCAGCAGCCTGACCAAAGTCCGCCCCATTTGCCAACTTTGCAAGCGCAACTCTTCTGTTTCCTTAGCAGCAGTCGCCCAAGCATTCCAGTAATTCAAAGCCGTCAAATCCCCAATCTGGGCCGCCCTCAAAGCCCTTACCACCACAGCGGCTTCTACTCGCACAGCCCCAAATTGCAGCGAATTTTCTAACCACTTCCTCAAATTAATCTCGCTGTCGATCGCACCGGTTTCTACCAGGCTTTCGATTCCCTCAGAATAACTATAAGCTCCCACAGGTGCAAAAGCTAGCTGTAACAAACATAAAAGTTGATTGTTCACTGTTGACTGTTGACTGTTGACTGTTGACTGTTGACTGTTGACTGTTGACTGTTGACTGTTGACTGTTGACTGTTGACTTATTGCTTCTTGAATGGCCGAAAGCAATTTAGTCATAAGCCCTCGGATTCATCGGTGGAAGTAAATCTAAAATCTAAAATCTAAAATCTAAAATCTAATGGCTGTGCCCGTAAGCGCCCATTTCTGGCTGAAACGGCACAATTTCCTCTGTTACTTCCAAACCCATTTTTTGTAGCATTCCCTGCAACACAGAGTCGGGAGAAAGTCTTAAATAATTATCGGCAATTTCTAAAGCTACGTGGCGGTTTCCTAAATGATACGCCGCCCGCATCAGTAGCAGCGGACTTGATGCCCGCGCTGTCAGCACCGATTCGGGTTTTGCACTTACCAGTACCAAACAGCTACCGTCGTCCGACTGCAATAAATCTCGATCGCGCAGTACCGTACCTCTGGGCAAACTCAGTTGGAGCTTTTCCCCCGTATTCGTCTCGAATCGGTGGCGGCTGCGAGTGCGATCGTCCGCTGTCATTGGTAAAGTAAAGCTGACAACAGCATCGGGATTTGCAGGTAAATGTTTTGTGAATGTTAGCATTTTTATATTCTATTCCTCAGAGCAATTCACTTGACATCTAGTTTTTGAGGAATATCTTTTTTATAGCCGAAGGAATAAGGAAGACAGAAGTTCCAATCTTCAGCTCATGTTTCAGGAATTAAAAACGTTTTAATCGTCTTGGCGATCGCTATATCTCATTCCGATTTACAGCCCGTTGAAAAATATTCATCTCTCTGCCCGCTCCCGTTCTGGCATTATTACCAAATTTATGTTATTTTGTCAAGCACTTTATCGCAGACGATCGCTTTTTTTTCAAAAAATTTGCCTACCGTCTAGGAACTCGAACAATGTAAATCTCCCATATATTGTTGGGGGGAGGTAGCGCTTAGGCATCCTGCCTGCCCTTAACAAGCTTTTATGGAGAAGTCTAATAGAACGGGAGAGGAAGAAAGACTCAAACCCTCAAGCTTATTGATTGCCCGCTTGTTGCAGTCGCAGGAGCTCGGCTTGAATTTGCTGTTTTACTGCCGGATCCGCTTGCTGGAGCAAAGTGATCTGGTTGAAGCGACTAACTGTCAAACCATAGGTTTCGATAGCTTTTTTAGCTTGTTGGCAGTAATTCACTGCGATACCACGAAAATTTCCCGACAGCCTGTTAATTTGCTGAGTTTCGTTGCACACTACTCTGGGAACCGAGCCTCCAGCCATTTTTTTAATTTCGTTATAAGCTTCCACCCGTCTGGGTTCTATTGCCAACACAGCACGAGCGTAGCTAGTAATTTCTTCGCTGCTAATCTCTTGAGCTTGGGCTGCTGCTCCGAAAACGAGGTTTGGGGATTGTCCATACAAACCGGGCGCCCATCCGCTAGCTAAAGCTGCTGCAGAAATGATGCCTGCAAACAGCGATTGTCGCAGCATCCGGTTTAGGCGAAATTTAGAGGTGTTGGTTGAGGTGTTCATGGTCGTCGGTGATTGCTTACGTGGAGATAAAAATGACACAGCGCTTGGAGGCTCAATCTTTTTGAATAATGTGGTGGCTAAAAAGTTCCTGCCGTTGGTGACAATTTTGAATTCCACCAGGAGGGTTGGGGAGTTGCTAGCACGATCGACTTTTTAGCAAATGCGATAATTTCATTCATTATAACATCTGTGGGAAGTTGACAAAATTCAAACTTGAGAGCCTAATTTTAATTACAGAGCGTTCACGAATTGCCTCTGGCAATAATTCTCACAGCGCAAATATTAAATAATTCTAAAAGTTATTGACAAATTACTCCCCTTAATTCTTCTAATCAAGGTACGCGCTAGCAAAGCTATCTTCCCGCAAGGGTTCGGTGAAGGGTAGGGAAGCGTCTGGAAGGCTAGGTCAAATTTAGCAGTAATCGCACTCATCAATTGCGGCGAGGATTTATTTAATGTTAAGCGATGGCGCATTTGTCGATCGAGAAAATCCCCCACTGGTTTGGCTGCTGACGAAGCCCGAGCCGGAACAAAAATCATGTTTCACTACCCGAAGATAGAGACAGCAACAGGGCACTAGACATTAAAATCTTGGTATCAAAATGCGCGCTAGCTGTTTTTGGCACTCAACGCGCAGGCCTTCGATTCCAGTTCTCGCTTCCTCCAGTTTGGGGCTGTGAAAACTTGTCTGGGAGTTACCCAGAAACCTGGTTTTTCTACGAAATAAAATCGTTACAGCCAGCAGCCAGAGTAAAGAAACCCGGAAAGCGGGAATGTTGGGGGGTCAGTTTTCTTGTCATCTCGATCGCAAATAGCGAATTTTGGCAAGCATTCTCGCAGCAATTTAACAATTATTAATTACCGATTGCCCATGAAAAGTCAAAAAGAAATTTGGCGAGTTATTCTCGCAGTAGCTATCAGTATTGTAGGCGTGCTGCACTTTGCAGTACCCGCACCTTTTATCAGAATTGTGCCGCCCCAGCTTCCTTACCCGGAAGCCTTGGTTTATATCAGCGGTTTTTTCGAGATTTTGGGCGGAATTGGGCTGTTAGTTCCTCCTGTGAGCAGGGCGGCGGCGTGGGGGTTAATTGCCTTGTTTATTGCCGTGTTTCCAGCTAATATCAATCAAGCCGTCAACAACATTCCGATAGAAGGGATTCCCCACAACCAATTACTGTATTGGTTCAGGCTGCCTTTTCAAGCTGTCTTCATTGCTTGGGCCTGGGTTTATACCCAACCAGACGAAGGTAAACCCCGGGCTTCTATAGTTCCAGATAGAACAGAAAACGCCCGATGAAGCAGTTCGACTACCATGCGGATTTTAAGAACATCGACTTTCGACAGCACCCGGAACTTTATCGGGTAGGGAAAGGAGAACAGGGAGTGCTGTTGGTTGAACCCTACAAAGGAGAAATTCTGCCTTTCTGGAGATTTAAGACTCCTGAAATTGCCAGGGAGTCCAGCAGCAAAATTTACTCCTTGTTTTTAGAGTATCTCGATGCCGATGATTTTGTGGGAGCCGACATGGCCCGCAAGTTCTTGCAGATGGGGTATACTCGATCGCGTCGCTACGCCAACCACAAAAGCGGTCGAAAATACCAGCAAAACCCTCAGAAACTGAAGTCTGTTGCAGAGCAAACCGCAGCTCGAAAAGATATTTTGCCCCTACAAGCAGATCCGGTGAAAGCAGAATCCGCCGCCATTTTTCTTGAAAAATGGATGCTGGCCAAAATCAATGAGAAATATCTCGATCTTTTAGCCAGACACCGGCAGATGTACGAATCTTAGTTATTGACATACTCCCCTGCCTAAAGGCGAGAGGATTCTTAACACTTCATCGACCAATGCTACCGAAGTAGTCTTACGAGCGCCTCCATGTTCATTTTAAGTCGTGGCAATGCCCTATCCCGACTATATGTATCGTTTTGTTTAAAAAACATTAACAATACTTTGTTTTGCTTCCAGGTTGGATTTTAACCATTGCCCTTGGGTCTTTCCCTATTACTGGATCAGTCCCGGTTTCAACTCAAGATGAGTATATATCGCTGCAATCTTAGGTGGGGATTTCAACCAATTAAACTATAGCATAAAGCCGTCCTAAAAGGACGGGGCTGGCATCCCATTTTCTCGGTCAACGCACTCGGATTGACACACATTTACAAAAACTCAGGACTTACACTTTAGCCCTGTCGGCAGCAGTGTAGTTGTGCTTGCCTATCTGGGCCGCACCTATTGGCGTGGCCCTACTATTTACTCATCTTCTTCTTCTGTTTGCCACTGTCGCCAAATTTCAAAGGCATTAAAGCCCCTGTATTGCAGGTAATTCAAGACTTTGCCCTTGGTTTTGGGATCGGCTTTACCCCAAGTATCGATCTTGTATTTCCGCATGACTTTGGCTTTTAATTCGGCCAGTTTTTCTGCTTCGGAGTCCTGATTTTCGGCAATTTCTTCTTCCCAGACTTGCTCGAACAAATCGTTGGTAATTCCTTTTTGCAGGCACTTGCGCTTGATGGCAGACTTCCCGTATTTGCCTGCACCAGAGGCGATCGAGTTTGCCACCAAGCGAGTGTCGGACTGATAGCCGCGGTCTTGAATTTGCGCGATCGCCTCCAATATTTCCTCATTGCCAAAACCTTTCTCTTGCCCCTTTTTGCGAAGTTCAGAGGCACTGTAGTCTTTGCGGGACAAGAGAAAATAGAAATAGTCAATACAGCTCATCAGTTAAATCGAAGGGTGGCGCGCAAATACTCGTGTAGCGAATGCCAAATCCAGTCGCCTTGCTATCGGCTGACTGCATCACGCGCGGCGAAGCTATCCCGCAGGGAATCGCCTTTATTCTTCTGTATCCTCCTCTTCATCATCCAATTCCACATCCGGTCTGTCCACATCGATCTGAATCAAGCGAATGTGCTTGTATCCGAGCTTAATTTCAAACTCGTCTCCCGGCTTTAATCCCATTTCTTGGGTATAATTTGCCCCGATCACGATCGAGCCATTCTTGTGAACGCTAGCTCGATAACTCGCTTCTCGCCCGCGTCCGTCTGCTTTAGACTTCTCTAGCTCAATGCCCTTAGCAGCTAACACTGCATCGTAAAACTCAGCCAGATTAATCCGGGTTTCTCCACTTTTGCTGACCGTGAAGTAGCCGCAAAGCTTTGCAAGTTCTCTGCGTGGCAAATCACTGCCTTTGATTTTTTGAAGCAGACCTTTTCCTGTTAAGGGTGCTGTAGCTGTTTCTGCCATTGACCGTACCTCGCTTATTGGACTTTACTTATATCAATTACAACACATTAGATTAACTTTGTTTCACTGTCAATACTAATAATTCTGAATATTAAGATTCTGGATAAATTTCTGCGGCCTCAAGACCGGGGGTGCAAGTAAGGATGCTCGAAGGGCGATCAATTTGCCGATCGCGGCCCAAATCCTTGCGTAAGCCTCTCTTGCGATCGCGCGGGAAATTATTGTCGCAAATTAAATGCTTTACTTTTTTACAGTAAAGTCTGTTCCCTGCATTCACCAATCCCCGATTGTGTCTGTGGTCAAGGTAAAAACAAGACAGCCATGAATCGAAATACCTAGAGCGCGGCCGCTGCAAATCTCCCGACAGCATTTACCGGCCGGGGTTAACTTTTACCTCAACAAGGGGAGGCAGCACTTGTTCTCGATGCCCCTGCCAGCTACTTGCACGCACCAGTTTACAAAAATAATCCAACTGTAGGCCCGTGCTCGAAACCCTTATGGAATAAGTCATTCCCAATTCTTCAAGTCTTTAATCTAAAATCTAAAATCTAAAAGGGTATAAACCCTGTTTTTCGGGCTGGAAATCCCCTCAAAACCCCAAATACCAACGACCAATCTTCTATTAAGGTGTTGGGCATATAACTTCCACAGAACGCAGTCTGGGGAAGGCAATCCGGTAAAAATTACAGGAAATTTCACCTCTTCCTTGAACGGGTTTTAGCTTAAACCCGACTCAATGGGCGCGGCGGCAGAAACATCGGGCAGCCACTAAGAGGGGAATAGTTTCGATCGGGCGAGATTGCTTCGCGACTCTTAACACTTCGCCACGAATCAGTAGATTTCTAGGGGGAACTGGGGAAAATCTTCCTCCTGCGGCCCCAAGCCAGAGAACTTGAGGTTATTTCCACAGGGGAATTGAAAAAGACCGAGTTAAATGCACAACAGCTTAAATGTTTGATGCACTACAAATTAGCAACGGTTCCCGACATGGAGTTTGCATGGAAATGTATTGGTTTCCACTCGTGGCCTGTAAACTGCCATACTCTCAAAATTTATGCACCAACGGGAGGGGCGCGTCAATCGATTTTAGATTTTAGATTTTAGATTTTAGATTTAAGCCTTGACCCCACGGATAAATTCGGGGCGCCTTTATCGGATACAGGTTTTTTATTTCACCGGTCCTGAGTCTGCTTTCGGAATGAATCCGGGGGCGGGTATCCTGGATGCGAGGGGGTCAAACTCACAGCCGCTTCCATAATTAATTATTGTGAAATAAGCGCGCTGAGGGTGAGGACGTTCTTAATTGTGGCAACTCTGGCTTTTATTGTCTTGTGCCGAATGACGAATGCTCCCGCTGCCGAATCAGCCCGCTCAAAAACGCATACAAGCCACCGACTCCTGTCGTGGAGAGATCAAAATTTTAGAGTCTTGTTCCACTTCCCAGATTTATCTGTGGAGTAAATTTAAAATCTCAAATCCTTCGACTCAGGGCTCAACCCGAAGTCTAAAATCTACAATCGACTGACGAATTCTGTATTAAGCAGTCCCGGACTTACTTTCTCGACGAGAAACCCGGTTTCTTCCTCGATGCTTGGTGGCGCTGCTGCTTGTTTTCGGTATAGCAACCGCCAAGACGGCGCCGGACGATATCGATTGCTGAAACCCTCGCTCTCATTACGTCTGCCTCCTGCCTCCTGCCTTCTGCCTCCTGCCTCCTGCTATAAAAACCGGTTCGATGAACGTAAGTCCGAGATTCGATCGAGCAGTATACTTTCGATCGCGAATGGCCAGCGGCAGCCGATCGCGAATGGCCAGCAAAAACCCCACCCAGTTTGGAGCCGGGCCAAGGGGGTCTAAATTCAGCATTGCAGTGGGCGATCGCTTTTAGGAATGAAAAATAAATAAGGTGACTAATAGAGCAATAGTTGACCTTGGATCAAGGCTTCTGGGGTTTAATTATGCAAGTTATTAATTTTTCCTTCCTTAGTGACGTTGTTGCAGGTAATTTTGCGACAGGGGAGTGCGTACCGCCGGCAGTAACTCTTCTGGTTTCGTGCTTCGGTTCGAGTGCCGCCACCCAAAAAAGCCAGCACTCAAAGCAACGGGCAACAAGCAAAGCATCAGGGCCACAGATTTTTTCAACCCCGGTTTTTTTAACGGTTTCTGAGTCGCTGCAGCGGCGCGAGTTGCTTGGATCGCCGCACACTCAGAATGAGGAATAGAGGACGGCGAAGCCGTCGGTGAGTTCGGTGAATTAGTAGCATCGGGTCGATCGTTCTGGTGAACCCAATCCCTGCGATCTTTTAATTGGTTGGGATATTCCCAGACTTCGCCGTCAGAATTGTCTGACTCATGCGATCTATTGGCTGGGAGTGGGGGGTATTGGGCGATCGCCGAAACCGAAGACGCAGCCTTCCATTCTGTACCCGCGAGCGCCGGTTGCGTTCCCGACCCGATTATGTGCACCATAGAACCGGAGGTCGCGCTGTGGGCTGGGGCGCCGGTCAAATAGCCGTCAAAGTCCGGGTGCTGGTAGAGAATCGGCAAAGCCCAGTATAGCTGGTGAGAACCGTAGGCAGAAATTAGCCCAGCTCTGGCCCGGCTCAGGCTGAGATCGACTGGATAGCCTTGATTGAGGTTGCGGTAAAACAGCCGCGTCAGAGTTAGGGCTACATCGTCGGGGATGCTTTCTGCCATTGCTAGCACTGCCGGAATGCCCCGCTTGACTAGAGCTTCGGTTAAGTTCCGTTCCGGGCTGTCGTCCGCGAGGTCTGAGGGGTCGCCGTAGGCGCCGCGGCAGGAGTTGAACACGGCCATCTGAATACCGTTGTTAACGAGCAATCCAGCTAAGTCGTCGCCACTGAGGGTTTCGGTTAAGCCGGTGCGGCTGCTGACTAGGTAGAGTTCGCCACCTCTGGAACCTAAGTTGCTGTGGCCTGCGTAGTGCAGGACTTGGTAGTGTCCTTGTTCTAGGGCTTGGGTAAGTTGTTCTCGATCGGGCTGTTCGAGAATAGTCAGTTGAATTTCCGGGCAATGGGGGCTGTTTTTGAGAGGATGACCGGTGCGGTTTTGGAGTTCTTGTTGCAAATGGAGCACTTCTCGCTTAAGCTGCAAGCTGTCTCGATCGCTCGGAGAGGCGATCGCCATTAAAATTTTTAGTGGCCCGCTACTAGGCAGTATCCGGGTTTGTTTGAACAAACTTGTACCTGGTTGGTAGCGGGAAAACACGACATCGGTGCCGGTTGCCAAAGGGCGATCGCCCGCGTGCAGCACTTCCCACGGCAGACGCGGCAAGCGCCGGCCTTTGAGTCCGAGTCGCAGTTGCAGCACTTCTCGGCGGTGCTGGGCGATGCCTTGAGCGCAAGTCCAGCTATCGCGCAAGTTTCCTTGAAACAGCCCACTGTATAATTGTTGCCCCAGGGCTACTAAATTGGGCCCTGAGTTGTTTCCCGAACGGGAGAGGCTGCGACCGGCAAAACTGTTTCCCTGTACTGCTTTTCCTTGGAGCAAGCCCACCAGCGGGTCGTTCATCAGTTGAGCAGACAGTGCAAGCCATTCGTCGATCGGCCAGCGGACTTGTTGTTCGGCTAAGGGTACACCGGGTGCAACCCTTTCTGTCCGCACTAGATATTCGTCGTCCCCAACAGGGGTGACTGAGAGTTGAAATTCCTGGCTCACGGATTTAGCGCCCTCCCGCCTTAATTCTGAATTTGCCTGCGTTTTTGCGGCTAGCAAGAGCGATCGGCAAAATAATTTTTACTCTTTCTATCAAAGTTTCTGAATGCGCTTCCCCCGATCGGGCGATCGCTAGCGTCATATATATTTGTTCAAACACTTTGAGGATATAAAAGTTGTACTTTAATAACAGTTTATTAGTTTTGATTGCCCTGTGGGTCGGTGAAAGCCGAATTTTCTGCAATCTTTGTATCTTTAACATTTTGCACCTCTACCGCAGACCCCTTTAGATTCGTCGTGAACTTGAGTTTCTCATTGCTGAGTAAAGTTAAATTGGAGGCACTTTACCAGGCGGATCTCTAGTTCTTATTAAAATTACTTCGGCTCCCGCCAGCCGGTTTCAGGGTAATATCTCCGGGAAAGTTGAGTATTTTATTTTTTTTGGCGATCGGTCGATCGGTCTTTAGGGCTTATCCTGTACCACCAACCCCCCATGTGCAATCTTGATTTTGTGTCAATTAATTAATTGGTCAGCCCTGGGTTCTCATCCGTAAGCCCTCCGCCCTCATCCTTAAGACCTCAGTGGCGATCGATTATCGATAGTTGACCATCGATAAATGCTAATAACTTATTGCTAATTTCCCGCTTTTATGATATAGGAAACTTTTAATTTAACTCTCTTAATCTAGTTAAAGTTAAGCAGCAAAAATAAACTTAACCCGCCAAGAACTCTCAACAATACAAGGCAAATCAAATTATTCCGGTACTCTCCAGCAACCATTATTTTTGGCATCTAGAGGATTACGCCTCATCAGGCCGGTTTCTCGGAGAATTATTGGATTTGGTAGCGAAGCCTCTACAAAGGAATAGGGTTGGGCAGCCGCGCCGTGGGTCGTGCCCGCTCAAAATGCCGAGCTTGCAACTGTCACCAAAAACGACTCCTGCGTGTGATACTCTTTTTGGCAAAATTTTACAATCTGTCTTGAGATAGATAAATTTTGGCAGGGTTCTTAGGATTAATCTGAAGAACAAAAATTCTCAGTTCGCGATGTTTCCTCAAATCGAGAGAAAATTTTGCAACTAAAAATTAGAACAAATATTTGGCCGGGCGAATTATCTAAATTTCTAATTAATCATCGGGAACTAAAATTAGGAGGGTGCGGTCGTTTAGTCAAGAGATTCAAATCCTAAGTCAGGGAAGGATTTGTCAAAGCTGGGAGTGTTACAAAACTTCAATACACCCAGCCTAGATCGGAAAAAAAGCAAGGGTAGAATTTGGGGGATACAGGTTTTGGGTAGTTATTTAGGAGTTGTCAGTTGCGAGTTTAAATTCAGCTAATTCACTGTAGAAATTACGTAGAAACTCTACAATAAGGGGCCCTGCGGCGCAGCTTACGGTAGAAATTACGGAGAACATCTCAAATGCTCGGCGCTTCGGCGCAGTAATTACAGTGTAGGTGGCGGCTCATTAATTTGGGTACGCAATGGCCGAATAGA
Source organism: Microcoleus sp. T3_D1 (assembly GCF_036700405.1). NCBI lineage: Bacteria > Bacillati > Cyanobacteriota > Cyanophyceae > Oscillatoriales > Microcoleaceae > Microcoleus > Microcoleus sp. T3_D1. The sequence continues at coordinate 80,909 of NZ_JAUBOV010000018.1, read as the reverse complement.
AAACTCGCAACCGAGCGAAAAAAACCTTGCCGTTTAAGTGGCATCTATAATAGTAAAGATGAGGAAACCAGCTCCTCTAGCAGGCGAAAGCATGAAGGAAAAAAAAAATCTTCTGCCACATCCTGTTTGCTGATAAATTGATTCTAAGAAGATTACCATTTTTTGGGAAATATCAACAATGGAACCAGACGTAACGTTGTTAGAAGAAGGACGGGGAACACTTTTTCCCGCTCAAACTGAAACACAAAATCCAGTCGGGGATTTAGGCAACAACAGCTCTACAATTTCCGATGAGGAGTTAGCCGAGTTAATTCAGATAGCGATCGCCGAAAACACCGAGGGCCTTAGGGACAAATTGCCAGCTCCGTCTAACGGCGTACTGGAAGAAGGTGCTCCTGATGACAGCCAAATGGCGGAATCTAACGGCGTACTAGAAGAAGGTGTGGGGGACATAGATGACTTAGACGATCGCCGCGGCATCGACGATCGCCGCCGAACCGTCGTCGGTAGCGATGAGGATGACCTCATTGTCGCCACTGGCGATAACGAGGAGATATTCGGCAAGAAAGGCAAGGACAAAATCAAAGGAAACCGTGGCAAAAAAAATAAAATCCTCGGCGGTAAAGATGATGACGAGTGCGAGGGCGGCGATGAGGATGATGAAGTAAGGGGCGATCTCGGCAAGGACACCGTTAAGGGCGGCAAAGGCAAGGACACCCTTAAGGGCGGCAAAGATAACGACACCCTTTTTGGCGGCAGCGACGACGACATCTGCGAAGGCGATGACGGCGATGACTGGGCCCACGGCAACGAAGGAAAGGATACCGTTAACGGCGGCGTCGGCAACGATACCGTCTACGGCGGCAAAGGCAACGACGATTGCAAGGGCGACGAAGGCAACGATAACGTCCGGGGCGACGCAGGCAACGATACCGTTAGCGGCGGCACAGGCAACGATACCCTTAACGGCGGCAAAGATAACGATACTGTGAGGGGCGATGCCGGCAGCGACGTTTGCAGTGGCGACGACGGCGACGACAACGTTAGCGGCGGCATCGGCAATGATACTGTGAGGGGCGATGCCGGCACCGACGTTTGCAGTGGCGACGAGGGCGACGACAGCGTTAGCGGCGGCACCGGCAATGATACTGTGAGGGGCGATGCCGGCAGCGACGTTTGCAGTGGCGACGAGGGCGACGACAGCGTTAGCGGTGGCATCGGCGACGATACCCTGATGGGCGGCGACGGCAACGACAAGTGTGAAGGCGACGACGGCGACGACAGCGTGATGGGCGGTGCCGGCGACGACAGCGTGATGGGCGGTGCCGGCAAGGATACCCTCGTGACTGGCGACGGCAATGACATGGCAGACGGTGGCGACGGCGACGACAGCGTTAGCGGCGGCGGCAACGGCGACGATACGCTGATGGGCGGCAACGGCAACGATACGCTGATGGGCGGTACTGGCAACCATACCTGTGTCGGCGGTGCTGGAGCTGACGTTTATGTCGTGAGTAACAGTACCTCTGGGGCAAGTGCAGTCATCGCTGACTTCGCAGACAACGACGACAAGTTTCTGCTGTTTGGCGACTTGAACTTTAGCAGCTTGACCTTTATACAAATCGGTGTCAATACCGAAATTCGGGTCAATAACTTCGCCTTGGCGCTATTGTTGAATGTCAACGCAACGCTTATCACTGCGGCCGACTTTTTGGAAGTTAATCCTCAAACTCAAACTCAAACTCAAACTCAAACTCAAACTCAAACTCAAACTCCAACTCCAACTCCCCCTCCGATTTTTAACCCTCCGCGAGTGGAAGCTAATAATAGCTTGACTGCTGGTTCCAGCGGCGGCGAGCAAACTATTACTCGTGAGTTGTTGCGGTTTGTCGATGACGAGCAAGGTCCTGGCGGCACAGTCTTCAAGCTAACCGAGCTGCCCGATGCTACAACCGGCCAACTATTGGTGAATGGAGTCCCAGCACAAGTCGGTTCTACCTTCTCTCAAGCAGACATTAACGCAGGCTTGGTGAAATTCAAAGCGGCAGTAGGTTTTGTCGGTGCGCTTAGTTTTGGTTTTGAAGTTAGCAACGGCAGAAGATCGGCCACCGGCCAGCGTTTTAGCTTGAATGTCGAGCGAAATGTCTTTAAGTTTGCTGGCACTACAGAAGCTCAAGTTATTGTCGGTTCTGCGACGCTGGATAACGACATAGAAGGCAGCGATGGTGACGACGACATTACAGCCGGCACAGGCAAGGACAAAATCATCGGTGGCAAAGGCAAGGACAAAATTAAAGCAGGCGATGGCGATAACGATATCGACAGCGGCGATGACGATGATGATATCGAAGTCGGTAAAGGCAACAACAAAATCATCGGTGGCAAAGGCAAGGACAAAATTAAAGTCGGCGATGGCGATAACGATATCGACAGCGGCGATGACGATGACGATATCGAAGTCGGTAAAGGCAAAAACAAAATAAAAGGAGGCTTGGGCAAGGACAAAGTTAAAGGCGGCGATGACGATGACGATATCGACGGTGGCGATGACGATGACTCGATCGACGGTGGCCTCGGCATAGACAAAATCATCGGCGGTAGTGGCAATGACACATTAACCGGAAATGAGGGCGATGACTCGATCGAAGGCGGCTTCGGAACCAATAATCTCAGTGGGGGTAATGGACGGGATCGCTTTATTTACCGCACTTCCCGCCAAGAGATTCAAACAGTTGTAGAAGCTGACTTTATTACTGACTTTAGTGTCGCTGACGATATTTTAGAGCTTTCTACGGCAGCTTTTGGTAATCTCAGCGTTTCTAGTTTGACCCGACTGGAGATTACTGCTACTTCTACTGTGGGGTCGATCGGCAGCGCTAACTTGCTCGATTTCAGCCTGGATACCACTGTTAACAGCATCGCTTCTTTGCAAGCGCGGTTTGTAGCTTTGGGTGGCAACCTAGACGCGCCTACTTTCTGTCAGTTTATAGATGCCACTACCGGCCGTGCTGTACTGGTATTTGCTGTTGGGGCGCGCTTTGAAATTGTTACCAGTTTCTCGGCGAGCATTCGCCTGCAAGTCAGTAACTTTGTCTTCACCGGTACGCCACTAAATATTCCTGTCGGTACTGCTGGTGCTGACAATGTGGATTTCACCACTTCTCCGGCCCCAGTTAATTACGATGGTTTAGCAGGCGATGACAAGATTGTCGGCAGCAATTTTAACGATAGCCTCAAGGGTGGCGACGGCAACGATACCATCACCGGCGGCGTCGGTTTGGATGTCATAAGCGGCGGCACTGGTTCGGATCTGTTTGTTTACAGGACAACTAAAGAAGGCGGCGATAAAATTTCCGACTTTACTGTTGGGGTAGACAAATTCGAGTTTAGCGCGAGCGCTTTCGGCAATTTGACTACGACTAACTTTGACGGTGTTAGCGGGGTTTCTCCTGACATTACTGGCAAAGAGTTAGTGATTTTCACAGGCGGAAGTTATGCCTCTTTGGAAGCTGCACAAGCTAAAGCCCTGGGCAATTCTACAACTGCTGGTTTCTTCGCATTTACTAATGCGTCGAACGAGACTGTGTTGTATTTTGACTCGAACGGTACCGTGGCCGGTGGTTCGACGCTTATTGCTTCCTTGGGTACGGCTGCTAGCAATCTGGGAACGGCGGACTTTGTATTTACAGGTACGATCGCCTCTCCTGCTGGTACTACTACCAACTCAGGCAGCATTGTCGATTTAACTGCTGCAAATGCGGGTACTTTCGCGACAGCCGCATTTAACAACTTCGGTTCTGGTGCTGGCGGTTACAACTTCACCACTCCTGTCTTATTTACGGGCAATGACAGTGCTAACAGCGTCACCGGTACGGAATTTGCTGACATCATCAACGGTGGTGGCGGTGCAGATATTATCGACGGCGGCAGCGGTGCTGACATCCTGGGCGGCGGCAGCGGTGCAGATATTCTGACTGGCGGTGCTGGTGCGGATCTGTTTGTTTACAAAGCAACAGGCGAAGGCGGTGATACAATTACTGACTTTACCTCTGGGGTAGACAAATTCCAGTTTGTCAGCGGTGCTTTCGGCAATTTGACTACGACTAACTTTGACGGTGTTAGCGGTTCAACTCCTGACATTACTGGCCAAGAGTTAGTGATTTTCACAGGCGGCAGTTATACCTCTGTGGAAGCTGCACAAGCTAAGGTTCTGGGCAATTCTACAACTGCTGGTTTCTTCGCCTTTACTAATGCGTCGAACGAGACTGTGTTGTATTTTGACTCGAACGGTACTGTAGCCGGTGGTTCGACGCTTATTGCGAATCTGGGTACGGCTGCTAGCAATCTGGGAACGGCGGACTTTGTATTTACAGGTAGCATCGCATCTCCTGCGACTGGTACTACTACCAACTCAGGCAGCGTTGTCGATTTTACTTCTGCAAATGCGGGTACTTTCGCGACAGCCGCATTTAACAACTTCGGTTCTGGTGCTGGCGGTTACAACTTCAGCACTCCTGTCTTATTTACCGGCAATGACAGTGCTAACAGCGTCACCGGTACGGAATTTGCTGACATCATCAACGGTGGTGGCGGTGCAGACATCCTCAGCGGCGGCAGCGGTGCTGACATCCTGGGCGGCGGCAGCGGTGCAGATATTCTGACTGGCGGTGCTGGTGCGGATCTGTTTGTTTACAAAGCAACAGGCGAAGGCGGTGATACGATTACTGACTTTACCTCTGGGGTAGACAAATTCCAGTTTGTCAGCGGTGCTTTCGGCAATTTGACTACGACTAACTTTGACGGTGTTAGCGGTTCAACTCCTGACATTACTGGCAAAGAGTTAGTGATTTTCACAGGCGGTAGTTATACCTCTGTGGAAGCTGCACAAGCTAAGGTTCTGGGCAATTCTACAACTGCTGGTTTCTTCGCCTTTACTAATGCGTCGAACGAGACTGTGTTGTATTTTGACTCGAACGGTACTGTAGCCGGTGGTTCTACCTTGATTGCGAATCTGGGTACTGCTGCTAGCAATCTGGGAACGGCGGACTTTGTATTTACAGGTACCATCACGTCTTCTGCCAATGGTACTTCTCCCACGGGCACTACTACCAACTCAGGCAGCGTTGTCGATTTTACTGCTGCAAATGCGGGTACTTTCGCGACAGCCGCATTTAACAACTTCGGTTCTGGTGTTGGTGGCTACAACTTCAGCACTCCTATCTTATTTACCGGCAATGACAGTGCTAACAGCGTCACCGGTACGGAATTTGCTGACATCATCAACGGTGGTGGCGGTGCAGATATCCTCAGCGGCGGCAGCGGTGCTGACATCCTGGGCGGCGGCAGCGGTGCAGATATTCTGACTGGCGGTGCTGGTGCGGATCTGTTTGTTTACAAAGCAACAGGCGAAGGCGGCGATACGATTAGTGACTTTACCTCTGGGGTAGACAAATTCGAGTTTAGCGCGAGCGCTTTCGGCAATTTGACTACGACTAACTTTGACGGTGTTAGCGGTTCAACTCCTGACATTACTGGCCAAGAGTTAGTGATTTTCACAGGCGGCAGTTATGCCTCTTTGGAAGCTGCACAAGCTACAGCCCTGGGCAATTCTACAACTGCTGGTTTCTTCGCCTTTACTAATGCGTCGAACGAGACTGTGTTGTATTTTGACTCGAACGGTACCGCAGCGGCTGGTTCTACCTTGATTGCGAATCTGGGTACGGCTGCTAGCAATCTGGGAACGGCGGACTTTGTATTTACAGGTACGATCGCACCTTCTGCCAATGGTACTTCTCCGACTGGTACTACTACCAGCTCCGGCAGCGTTGTGGATTTAATCACTAATCCCGGTACTTTCCCGACAAGCGGAGTTAACAACTTCGGTTCTGGTGTTGGCGGTTACAACTTCACCACTCCTGTCTTATTTACAGGAAGTGCGACAGCTAATAACGTCACCGGCACTGAGTTTGCTGACATCTTGAACGGTGGATCGAGTGCTGATATTTTCGACGGCGGTTTAGGTAACGACAGCATCTCCGGTGGCGCAGGTAACGACAGTCTCTTCGGCGGCGCGGGTAGCGATACTCTCAACGGTGACGAGGGGAATGACACTTTAATCGGTGGTTTGGGAACCAATGTTCTCAACGGCGGTGCTGGTGCAGATGTGTTTGTGTTCAGCGGAACTACTGCTGGCGGCGGGGATTTAATTACCAATTACAGCATTGCTGATGATGTAATTAACCTCGACAAAACTGGTTTTGCAGCCTTTACAACCGGAGGGACTTTGGCTTCGAGTTTCTACGCTTACAGCAGCACAGTTTCTGTAACTGCGCTGGAAGCAACTTTAACCGGCCCGTCCATCATGGCTATCTACGACGGTTTGTCTACTAAACTGTATTACGATAGCAACGGTTCTACGGTTGGCGGTAACAGTTTGTTTGCAACTGTCAATAATGTCGATTTAGGAATTTCCGGTAATACTGAATTGTTCTTGTTCTAAACGGCAAGAATCCTAATCGGGATATCGGTACGGTTAGGGACACAGCCATGCTGTGTCCCTACAAGATACGGGTAAGGACACAGCCATGCTGTGTCCTTTTTTTTGGTAATTTTTAAACAATTTAGCTGCTATTTTTTGGGTAGGGAAGCCGCATTGCCGTGTTCTCTTTTGCCTTGTTGTCGATGCTTGGAGTCGATCGCACTCGCGAGGGCAATTTCACTATCCAATCCGGTTTATTTTACCCGTTATATCCATGCCGGTTGTATCGGAATGATTAAACCGCAGAGGACACAGAGGATACAGAGAAAGGGGAGAGAGAGATGAATAATTCCGATGCCAACGGATTTGATATTACCCGAAATGTTGCACCATTCTCGCTTAACAGGCTTTCCGGCCTGTTCCACAATAAAATTCACTCTTTGTGGAACAGGCCGGAAAGCCTGTTCATAAAAAGCTTATTGAGAAGGGTGCAACATTTCAGATATTACCCAAAATCATGACACTGCGCCGCGCCATTTCCCTACAATTAATCGGGCGGTGGTTAAATTTGTATTCATTAATCCCTCTCCTGTGCAAGTACAAATGCCACTTTACTTTTTGATAGTAAATTGTCATAACTTTGATTTTAGTCAACAGCTTTTTTAACCATTAAGCGCCACAGCTAATGATTATTATTAATAAGCTGATGATAGAAATTTATAGTTTAATGGTAGGAGTAAAGCGGGAAATGCCCACCCTACAAATAAAGTCCTCGATCGCCCTAATCTAAAATCTATGAGTTCCCAAAATCCTTTATCAGTCTGTTTCGCGGATGTGGAGGCGGCGGCAAATCGCTTGCAGGGCAAAGCTTTCAAGACGCCGGTGCTGACTTCGGAAACTTTCAACAAACAGACGAATTCTCAGGTATTTTTCAAGTGCGAGAACTTTCAGCGCACGGGTTCGTTTAAATTTCGGGGTGCTTGCAATGCTTTGATGCAGCTATCTGAAGCTGAAAAACGGCGGGGAGTGCTGACTTTTTCTTCGGGAAATCACGCGCAGGCGATCGCCCTTGCCGCCCAGTTGTTACAGATTCCTGCTACTGTTGTCATGCCGGCAGATGCGCCAAAAGTCAAGCAAGAGGCGACTCGCGGCTACGGTGCAGAGATTATTTTGTACGATCGCACTCAAGTTGCGCGGGAAGAGTTAGCCGCTAAAATTGCCGCAGAACGACACTTGACAATTGTTCCTCCTTATGATAATGCGTGGGTGATTGCGGGACAAGGTACGGCGGCGCTGGAATTAATCGCAGAAGTTGGGGAGTTAGATTTGCTGCTGGTTTGCTGTGGCGGCGGGGGTTTGCTTTCCGGGTGTGCGATCGCGGCAAAAACTTTGTCTCCGCAGTGTAAAGTAATAGGAGTGGAACCGGAGCAAGCAGACGATGCGGCGCGATCGTTCCGCACGAAAACGCTACAAACTGTTACTAACCCGGATACGATTGCTGACGGTGCGCGCACACCATATCTGGGGAAATTAACCTTTCCTTTGGTGCTGCATTATGTTGATGATATGGCAACAGTTTCCGAAGAGGCAATTCGCAGTACAATGTTTTTTATGTGGGAACGGATGAAGATAGTTGTTGAACCGACTGGAGTGTTAGCAGCGGCGGCTTTGCTTTCAGGTGTTGTGCAGGCTGAAAATGCGAGAGTTGGGGTGATTGTTAGCGGGGGAAATGTCGATTTTAGTCATTAGCTTGCACTTTTTCAAGAACGGGCAAGATGCCCGTTCCACAAGAGAGGAATTTTATTTTTGATTGTGGAACAGGCATCTTGCCTGTTCATCTTCCAAAAAAGATGAATTTGATTGTGGAACAGGCATCTTGCCTGTTCATCCTGCCAAAAAAGATGAATTTGATTGTGGA
>NZ_JAUBOV010000018.1:39084-72413 GCF_036700405.1 Microcoleus sp. T3_D1 | reverse complement strand
TGGAACAGGCATCTTGCCTGTTCATCCTGCCAAAAAAGATGAATTTGATTGTGGAACAGGCATCTTGCCTGTTCATCAAAGCTAATTAAAAATGGTTTGACATCTCAATTTTAATCATTTACCCAACACCAAAGAATCTTTGATATGCTGCCATTAATCTTTGATACCTGTGTGCCCAGAGATGAGATTTTATCGGGAGACTTGTCTCTAGATTTATTTGCAGCCAAATTGCGGCTGGTAGTGGAAGGAAATGCACCTCAAGTTTATCAAGATGCCAATAAATTCTTTGCCAATACTTTCGCAACTGATGGCATTAAAACCCTGATCCGGGAAGTTTTTAGCCGCTTGATGAAGCAAAGCGCCGGGGCTGGGGTAGTTCGTTTGGAAACGAGTTTTGGGGGCGGCAAAACTCACGATGAAATTGCACTCTGGCATATCTGCAAGCAAGGGCGAGAAATTGCCGGATTGGAACGCTTTACAGATATTAGCGTTATTCCCGATCGCCCGATCCAAGTTGCAGCGATCGACGGTCGAGATTTAGACCCAGAACAAGGAGTTTATCACTCGGACAGCGGCTTGACAACCTACACTCTTTGGGGCGAAATTGCTTACCAAATTGGCGGCATTCCAGGCTATCAGTTACTGCAAGGCAGCGATAAAAGCGGTGTCAGCCCCGGTACTTCGGTGTTAGAACGGTTGACGGGGGGACAGCCGACTGTCATTATTTTAGATGAAATTGCGCGGTATTTGCGATCGGCAAAAGCGAAACAAATTGGCAGAAGCGATTTAGCCGAACAAGTGGTAGCTTTTCTATTTTCGCTGATGGATTTGGCGGCAGCGTGCGATAATTTAGTATTGGTTTATTCCCTCGCCTCGACAGCAGATACTTTTGCTGAAGAAACGGCAGAATTGCAAGAAACGATGCGCGCTTCCGCAAGACAAGAAAGGGTTTTGAGTCCTTCTACAGATATCGAAATTTACAACATCGTCAAACAGCGCGTGTTTGACAGAGTTAGCGAGGAAGCGGCGCAAAAAGCGGCATCGGAATATTTGGCGGCTTATCGCAATTGCCGCGTTAATTTGCCCGATGGGTGCAAAGATGCGTCATACTCAAAGGCGATCGCCCAAAGTTATCCGTTTCACCCGGAATTGTTCAATCTTCTTACTAAAAAAATTGCTTCTATTCCCGAATTTCAGAAGACGCGGGGCGCTTTGCGATTGTTCGCGCAAGTCGTGCGGCATTTGTGGGAAAATCGCGATGGTTGGATGCCGATGATTCACACGCATCACATTCCTATAGGGATGGATGGCGAAATTACTAACGATCTTACTTCTCGGTTGCAGCGATCGCCCCTGCGGAATGCGATCGGTGCGGATATCTACAATCCCGATGGTAGGCCGGCTTACGCACAATTGCAAGATGGGGAATGGATAGCAGCGGGAAAACCGCCGTTTTCTACTTGGGTAAGCAGAACAATATTTTTGCATTCTTTGACTCAGGGAAATTCTTCGGGAATTCGGCTGGCTGAGTTGAATTTGTCGCTGCTAATTCCGGGCGTGGAAAGCGGTTTTGTCGATCGCGTTTTAGAAACGCTAACCAAGGTAGCCTGGTATTTAGACTTCGATCCGATGACTTCCTTGGCGCGGTTTAAGGAAGAACCTTCGATTAACAAAATTATTACCGAGGAGAAAGAACAAGTCGGCGTATTGTTGGCGAAAGAAGATTTGCGGATTCGCCGGGACAGCATTTTTGCTAAGAAATTTTTCACCTTAGTTTCTAATGTCGAAAGTCCCTCAGATGTAGACGACAACCCGGATGATGTGGCGCTGTGCGCGATCGACTTTGACGAAGCCACGGTGGATGCTTCTACCGACGCAGCGCCGGAATTAGTCGATCGCATTTTTAACAGTAGCGGCGAATCCGGGAAGTTTCGCACCTACCGCAACCGGTTGTTATTTTTGGTGGCGAATCGGCTAGAATTAGAAAGGGCGATCGACAATGCCAGAGAATACAAAGCTATTCAAAATATTCTCAAAAGTCAGAACCGGATGCAAGATTTATCGGGAAGCCAGCAGAAGCAATTGAAGGAAAGGGAAGGCGCGAAAGATATTGCGGTGAGAGTATCTTTGACTAATGCTTACCGCCATTTATTTTATCCGTCAAATGATGCTGTGAAAGCACCGAAAGGGTTGATGCACTACACTCTTTCCGCCCAGGATGCGAGTATGGTGAAAGGCAAAAACAACCAGCAGGATGTGATTCTTAAAGCCCTGAAAGATTGCGGCAAGATTCGCCCGGAAGAAGCTAAACCTTTCGCCCCGGCTTTTATCTTGCAAAAAGTTTGGCCTGCGGGGTTGGATAGTTGGACGACGAAGGCGCTGCGCGATGCTTTTGCTAAGGATTGGAGTTTGAATATTCTCCTTGATGCGGAAGTTTCGATGCTGCGGGAAACGATTCGCCAAGGTTTGAAAATGGGCAATTGGGATATGAAAGTCGGGGAGAGACTATTTATCAAAACTGATGATAGCGTGTTGGTGTTGCCGGAGACGATCGAGTTTAGCGATCGCGCCTCCCTATACAAGCGCGGCATTCTCGAACCTCCAGCGCCCAAAGAAGTGGAACTCAGCGCCCAATTGATGCCGAGTGCAGAAGCGGCAAAACCCGTGCGGGTGAGGTGGAAAGCCAAAGGAGCACTGACGGTTAGTTTGTATCAAGATGATGTTTTGATACCGGGAAATTTCTTCCCTTCCGATGAGTATGACGCCACCGCTGTGAATAACAGTATATTTCGGGTGGTGGCCGATTACGGTAACGGTGAGACAGCAGAAAAAACAACCAATGTCAATCTAAATCCTCAAGTTCCTAGCGCGCGACATCCCAGCAATCCTCCTTATGTTGTGGAAACGGTACAGCCGAGTTTGTGGGAGGCGAAACCGCCGATTCTCGAACTTGACGGCACGGTAAATGCGGTATTTGCGGGATTGGGCGATCGCATTAGCGACTACAAAGTTCAAGGCATCGAAGTGCTAGAATTGTCTGTGAATCAAGTAACGGATTATCGCAAATTGGGAACAGCAATTGCCCTATTGCAGCGCTGGCAACCGCAAATCGATCAAACAGCAACCATTCAAACCGGCGACCAATTTGTGCGGTTTGAATATCAAGGGCAGATGCGGGGATTTCAGAGCTTTTTCTCGACAATCAACAGTTTGTTGAACAGTCCCGACGCGGATGCCCATGTTAGTTTGAAAATCATCTTAGAATTCAAGCCAGCTTTGCCGGCAAATGCCTCGGATATTAGCAGTATAAAACAAACGCTCGATCGCAATCCAGTAGAGCGTTTAAATTTAACGGCAAGGGTGATATATTGAAATGTAGGGGCGGGTTAACCAACAATATGTGGCAAAAATCAACACTCTCAAAAACCCGCCCCCACCCCACGGTAATTTGAGATGTAGGGGCGGGTTAACCAACAATATGTGGCAAAAATCAACCCTCTCAAAAACCCGCCCCCACCCCACGGTAAATCGCAATCTACCTCTTTTAACATACCAGCATCATACATAGGTCAGGGCGGGTTTGTGAGAGGGTTGGTTAATGGCGATTATGGTTGGTGAACCCGCCCCTACAGGAATCGCGATCGAACATGATATGATGTGTAAATTAATTATTGTATGGAAATGTAGGGGCGGGTTCACCCACAATATCTGGCAAAAATCAACAATCTCATAAACCCGCCCCCACCCCACAGTAAATCCTTATGCAAGAATTTCAATTACGAATTTTACCGATCGATAATAACAACTTCGCATTAGAATTGTATCAATGCGCGTACAAGAAAGCGGGAGAGAAAAAGCGTCCGGCGGCTAAGCGATTGGGGCGACTCAAAGGAAATGCCCTGGTTTTGGCGAGACAAAAGATTTATGCAACTCTCAAAGCGAACAATTACGATCCAAAAACTTTATCTCAGCAGCGACAAACTCCTTATATATTATCAGAAGAATCGGGGGTGAGTTTGGCGATTTTATTTCAATCGCTGCAACCGCTATCGAAAACCGAACGAATTGCGAATATTGCCGAAGGGATTATGGCGATGAGTAATGAAGAGGCACATTATTGGTTTGGTAAAATTGCCAATGGCAATCGTTCAAATGCTTTGAAAGCCTTGCGAATTTTATTGGGAGATTAATCTGATGAAAGTTGCTGATTTGACCTATCTACTCGTTCCCAGGCTCTGCCTGGTAACGCATATCAGGAGGCTCTGCCTCCCATCTTTCCCAGCCACAAACGAGGCACAGCCTCTAGACAACACGACTCATATTAAATTTCGTCATTCCGATAGTCCGTCAGGGGTTGAAACCCCTGCCTCATAGCGAAAGTCGTCTAAAGACGACTAATATTAAATCCGGCTTTAATACATCATCTATTCTATATAAAATCTATCGTAACTCCTGCGATTGCCAAGTATAACGAACAATGACATACCTATATAAACGCACCCAAATCTGATATAATTAACTCTTCAGTCGTCTTCAGACGACTTCAGCTTTGAGACAGGGGTTTCAACCCCTGGCGGACTGCGGGAATGTCGAACAATTCTCTGGAACAATCCAAATGTCGGACTGCGGGAATGTCGAACAATTCTCTGGAACAATCCAAATGTCGGACTGCGGGAATGTCGAACAATCCAAATGTCTGTCTCATAGCTAAAATCGTCTAAAAACGACTCATATTAAATTTCGTCATTCCGATAGTCCGTCAGGGGTTGAAACCCCTGCCTCATAGCGAAAGTCGTCTAAAGACGACTAATATTAAATCCGGCTTTAATACATCATCTATTCTATATAAAATCTATCGTAACTCCTGCGATTCTAAAGTATAACGAACAATGACATACTTATATAAACGCACCCAAATCTGATATAATTAACTCTTCAGTCGTCTTCAGACGACTTCAGCTTTGAGACAGGGGTTTCAACCCCTGGCGGACTGCGGGAATGTCGAACAATTCTCTGGAACAATCCAAATGTCGGACTGCGGGAATGTCGAACAATCCAACTGTCGGAGGCGGGCTACAAGCCCAACCCCTACTCCCCACAATAAAATTAAATCTTTGTGGAACAGGCATCTTGCCTGTTCCTAAAAACAACAACCAACAACTAACAAATCATGCGCCCTCACCTCTTCATCGAGAAAATCATGCCCGTAAATCTGCTAAACAAGCAGGTTTATTACGAACACGGCGGCAATCCATTTAAAGGATTGCATCGCTGGTATTCGCGCAAACCTTTATCGTTTTCTCGCGCTTCGGTGTTGGGGTCGATTTTACCCGCCGATATCTCTCCAGAAGAGTTTGAATATTTGCTCGGATTGGAACCGGGGAAGGAAATTAAACTCTACAAAACTCCCCCGTCTTCGGTGCGAATTAAAAAGGTTCATGACTATTGCGAGAAGGTGTGGGGGAATCGCACGCCGACGATTTTAGATGCGTTTGCGGGTGGGGGAAGCATTCCGTTTGAGGCGGCGCGGTACGGGTTGAATGTGTTGGCGTCGGATCTCAATTCGGTGGCGGTGGTGACGATGAAGGCGGCGATGGAATATCCGCTGAAATTTGGCCCCGATTTACAGGAGGATATTGATAAATGGGTGAAATGGGTGGGAGATGAAGCCGAGAAAAGATTAGCTGAGTTTTTCCCTTCTTTACCGGGCGAAACTGTGCAGAATTATTTTTGGGTTCATACGGTGGTTTGTCCGAGTTGCCAGTCGGTTGTGCCGTTGAGTCCGAATTGGTGGTTGTATAAGCGCCCGGAAAAGCAGAACTTACATAAATGGTGTGCGGTGAAACCCATCCCTAACTTGGAACAGAAGCGGGTTGATTTTGAATTGGTGAAGGGGAAGAAAGGCAAGGAATCGACGATTAAAACGGATGCGGGTGAGTACGATCCGAGTGTTTATAATACGATCGGCAGAAGTGTTGGTAAATGTCCGAATTGTGATAATGTTATCGAGCAAGAATATTTAATGAAACAGGGCATTAAGAATCAATTAGAATATCAACTATATGCAATTGCTTTCAAGAAAGGGAAAGGGAGTTTAGAGTTTAGACTAGCTAAAAATATTGATTTAGAAGGAGTAAATAAAGCAAAAGATATTCTTGAAGATAAATATCAAAAAAATTGCTCATCTAATTTGCCTAACGAAGTTATATCAACAGGATTTAATACAGATCAATTATTACGTTATGGAATGGATAGATGGGATAAACTCTTTAATTCCCGTCAGTTGCTAACGCTTGTCAGTTATGTGGAAATTATCAACGAAGCTAAGGCGCTGCTACAGGCTGAGTATGAACCGGAAAAGGTAGAGGCGATTATTACTTATCTAGCTTTAGTATTAGATAGATGTGCTGATCTGAACAGTCGCTTGACAAGATGGCAAGATAGTGCGGCCTCTGCTAGGGGCGCACAATCTACTCATGCACTTAATTTAATGTGGAATTATCCAGAAGTATCAGGAGATAACAAATTATGGTGCTTATGTTCTGAAGCTGTAGCTATTGATTATGAAAAACTTTGCGCCTTATTCGGCACAAAACCCCACTCAATTGGCTTACCTGGCATCGAACAATACGACCCCAAAACCATTCAAATCAATGCCGCCTCCGCCGATAGCCTCTACCACATTCCCGACAAATCCGTCGATGCGATTATAACAGATCCGCCTTACTATGCCACCATTCAATATGCCGAAATTTCCGACTTTTTCTACGTCTGGATGAAGCGCACATTAGGCGATATTTTCCCCGATTTATTCTACTCAGAACTCACCGACAAAGATAGAGAAGCGGTAGCCAATCCGTCGCGCTTCCGCAACATGGGTACATCCCCCGATGAACTCGCCAAACAAGATTACGAAGCAAAAATGGTGCTAGCTTTTAGCGAATATTACCGAGTTTTGCGCGATGACGGCGTGATGACAGTCCAATTCAACCATAAAGAATCCGGCGCGTGGGATGTGCTCACAAAATCCCTCATTGATGCAGGTTTCGAGATTACCGCATCCTGGGCTGTCAGTACCGAAAACCCGCAAAACTTGCACCAAGCGCATAAAAACTCGGTTTCTAGTACAGTTCTCCTCGTCTGTCGCAAACGCGATCCTAACGCCGCCCAAGCTTGGTGGGATGATTTGCGCCCGGAAGTCGCCAATCTCGTCGAACAACGCGCCCCAGAATTTGAAGCCAACGACATCAAAGGAATCGACCTTTATTTAAGCGCCTTTGGCCCCGCTTTAAATGTGTTCAGCCGTTCCTATCCCATCCTCGACAGCAGCGGCGAAGAAGTGCGCCCGGAAGTTGCATTTGCTGAAGCCAGAAAAGCCATAGCAAACTATCGCTTCCGCAAACTTGCACAAACCGATACGGCCGGATTTGACGCCTTGACGCAGTGGTATTTCCTCGCGTGGGATGCCTTTGGCGCTGTCGAGTTCCCCTTCGATGAAGCGCGACAACTCGCCCTCGCCGTCGGCGGTTTCAACGTCGTTGATTTAGCAAAAGTCTACAAATTAATTGACTCAGTTAGCGGCACTTGCAAACTTTTGACACCGAAACAGCGGCTGAAAAAAGGAGCTTTTTCGGCCAATCCGCAAGATTTTTCGATTACCTATTTAGTCGATGGATTGCACGCAATTATCGGTTTGTATCAGGAGGACGGAGATATTCAAATCGTGCGCGAGTTTATGAAAAAAACGGCTTTGACTGATAACGATAATTTCATGCGGGCGATAGAGGTGGCGCTGAAAGTGATTCCGCGTATTGGGGATGAGAAGAAACGCATCCCGGAGGAGAAGGCTTTGTTAGATTTGTGGTTGGCGATGGATGAGATTAAGGCCAAGGTTGTTTATCAACAGATGGAAATTCCGTTTGAGGGACAGTTGAGTTTAGATTTGAATGTAGGTGGTTGAAAGATTACTCGGCGGTTGAAAATCGGCGGTTGAAACCGCGTCTACACAAACGAAGCGGTTGAAAATCGGCGGTTGAAACCGCGTCTACACAAACGAAGTCGGCCTTCGCCGACTGGGGGAAGAAATTTTAGATAATTACAATTATGATAATTCTAATCCGATTCCTCAATTGGTGGCAGAATTACCTTTTGATTCTAATCCGATAATTTATCATTCCCAGATTTGGAATACAATTACTCAGGAGGATTAATCCGATGACTCAAACAAATCAAAAATTGTCCGATCGCATCGATGCTGGTGTTAAAATGGCGATCGCACAGGCGATCGAGAAACACCGCAAACTCGGACAATCTATTAGTATTTGGCAAGATGGAAAAGTCGTAACACTTTCTGCTGATGAGATTCCACCTCTTGAAAAAAATATTATATCAAGTCCGGTTGATTAACCATAATATCCCGGCCGGGGCGGGTTTTTGAGATTGTCAATTATTGGCTGGTATTGTTTGTGAACCCGCCCCTACGAAAATCGCGGATCGAGCGGACATGACGTTATATCAAATTCGGTTGATTAGTTATTGTATAGTTTGCGATTTCGTAGGGGCGGGTTTTACAGAAAATCTGTGCCTAAGACCAATAATCTCGTAAACCCGCCCCCACCCAACGATAAATCGCAATGTACCCTCTTTTAAGATACAACAAGCGGATTTTAGCAACCATCAAATCGAGAAGAGATCCCCCCTAGCCCCCCTTAAGAAGGGGGGGACAAGAGTTTAATTCTGTAGGGGCGGTGCCCCCGTGCCCGCCCCCTTCTTAAGGGGGATTTACGGGGATCGAGGATTCTGGCACATAACAAATAACTAATAACATGAATTTAACAGATTATCCCTGGCGCATCAGCTATTCTAGCAATGAAAATAACCCGATCGCGGATTTCTACATTCCCGCGCTAGAATGTGCTCTACAGTACGATCGCAAATCCGGCTTTTTCAACAGCGCCATCCTCAGTAAAGTAGCGCAGGGATTGGGCGCCATGCTGCACAATCAAGGGCGGATGCGGTTAATCATGGGCTGTCAATTCAGCCCGCAAGACTTGCAAGCTATCCAACAAGGTTACGCCCTCCGAGATGCAGTTACCATCCGCCTCGATAGCGATTTACAGCCGCCCAAAACTTTCGCCCAACTCAAACATTTTGAAATCCTCAGTTGGCTGATTCAAAACAGTTATCTCGATATTAAAATCGCCGTTCCCCTCAAATCTAACGGCTTACCAATAGATACTGAAAGTTTACTCGATCGCCAGCATATTTTTCACGAAAAAGTCGGCATTTTTACCGACTGTAACGGCGCACAATTAGCCTTTAGCGGTTCCAATAACGAATCTCTCAGCGGCTGGGAAAGCAACGTTGAATCTTTCCACGTTTATTGTGCTTGGGAAGGCGGCAGAGATGCAGAACGAGTTTCTGAAGAGATTTTTCGATTTGAACAGTTGTGGAACAATTTATCGCCGAATGTGCGCGTTTTTGAAGTGCCGGAAGCGGTGAAAAATAAGCTGCTACAATACGCGCCCAGTAGTAAACCTGTGTGGAATCGGGAGTCAGAATTCAACGCCCCCCTACCCCCAACGGCAGGGCTGTTTCGGGGCAACCACGGGGGGATGGGCGGGCACGGGGGCACGGGCGGGCACGGGGGGATGGGCGGGCACGGGGGCACGGGCGGGCACGGGGGGATGGGCGGGCACGGGGGGATGGGCGGGCACGGGGGGATGGGCGGGCACGGGGGGATGGGCGGGCACGGGGGCACCGCCCCTACAAAACCTTCCGTAGGGGCGGTGCCCCCGTGCCCGCCCTGCCCTGAATTATCCGCAGATCGTGCTAAATTTGAACCGCTTCTCAATTTGTACGCTTCACCAACTTGTCTCGATTATTGTTTGAAATCTATTCCGATCAAACCTTGGCCGCATCAGATTAAGATATTGCGTAGAGTTGCGGCAAATTTTCCGAAAAGTTTCTTAATTGCAGATGAAGTCGGATTGGGAAAAACCATCGAAACTGGGTTAATTCTGCGTTACTTACTCGTCAGCCAAAAAGTTAAGCGCGTGTTAATTTTAGCACCAGCCAGCATTCAGCCGCAATGGCACGAGGAATTGCGCGAAAAATTTAACTTGCACTTTTGGAGTTATAGCAAAGGTGAATTAAAAAATGCGTATGGGGAGAGGAGTCAGTCAGGGGAAGAGAATATTTGGAATTCCCAAAATCTCATTTTAGCATCATCTCATTTAGTCCGTCGGAGCGATCGTACAAAACAGCTTTTAGACGCGCAACCGTGGGATTTGGTGATTCTGGATGAAGCGCATCACGCCCGCCGCCAAAGCCCGCAAAACCGCAAGGAAACTCCGAATCGGTTGTTACAGTTAATGCAGCAATTGAAAGAAAAAACCCGATCGCTCTTATTATTATCCGCCACGCCGATGCAGATTGACGCGATCGAAGTTTTCGATTTATTGCACCTTCTCGGACTCGGAGGACATTGGTCTTATGGTGAGAATTTCTGCAATTATTTTAGCACATTGTCGGAAAAGCCCGATCGCCAAACCTTGAATTTTTGGCAACTGATGTCTGTGGATTACTTCCAGCAAGGCGGTTCGCCCTGTGTTCGGTTGCAGCAATATCTCCAAAAGTGCGATCGATTGTTATATTATAAACTGAGAGATGTCTGGGAAAAAAACCAGCGAGTCAACCCAAAACAAGTTGCTGAAGACACGGATTTTATCGCCGCTTCCCGCCAATATTTGACAGTTAATACTCCCCTCAAAGATTTGATGTTCCGCCACACCCGCGACACCTTGCGCCAATACTATCAGCGGGGATTATTGGATCGGGATATTCCCCACCGCGCAGTCAGAGACAATGCCATCACTTTAGAAAATAACCGCGAAGTGCCGCTTTATCTCGCCGTCAGCAATTACGTGCGCCACTTTTACAATCTAGCGCAAAAAGACAACCGCAAAGCGTTAGGATTTTTGATGACTCTTTACCGCAAACGCCTGACAAGTTCGTTTTATGCGATTCGCGAATCCTTACAGCGCCGCCTCGAAGGAATTAGCATTACTGAGGATGATTTTCACGATTTAGATGAGGCGGATGATGTGATTCTGGAAGGAATGGAATCTTATTTTGAACCAGCCGATCCTGAAGAGATTAAATATTTAGAAGATTTACTTTATCAATTCGAGAATACAGGCGAAGATAGCAAGCTTTCGCATTTTATCACAATTTTGCGTCAAGAACTAATCCAGCGCGAAAGTGCGATCGTCTTCACGCAGTACACCGACACGATGGACTATCTCAGAACTGCTTTACAACAATTATATGGTGCTCAGATTGCTTGCTATTCCGGGCGGGGCGGAGAATTGTATCAAAATGGAGAATGGCGAACTTTTCCGAAAGAACAAATCAAAACCAAATTCCGAGAAGGAATCATCAAAATTTTACTTTGTACCGAATCCGCATCAGAAGGGCTAAATTTGCAAACTTGTGGCGTTTTAATTAACTACGATATGCCTTGGAATCCCATGCGAGTCGAACAACGCATCGGCAGACTCGATCGCATCGGACAGATTTATGATACAGTCAGAATACACAATTTTTACTATGACGGAACGGTAGAGGCGAAGGTTTACAAGAAATTGCGCGATCGCATTGATGCTTTTCAAACCGTTGTCGGCAATTTGCAACCGATTCTCGCAACAGTTCCCACTTTCATCGAAAAGGCTGTGATGAGTGCAGATCCCGAAGAAGAGGGCGTTTTGTTGGGAGAGTTCGATCGAAGTTTAGACGCGCCGCCTCGCGGCCCTGCCCTCGATGAAATGGTAGCGATGGATGTAGAATCAGACTTGCAAGAAATCCGTCAACCTCTGCCGCCGACTTCTCTGTTTCCTGAAACCCTCGAAAATTTGTTTGTCAATTCTTTGATTTTAAAACACATTGGCGCTAAATTCGATCGCTCTGAAAATCGCACTTGGCAGCTTAACTATAAAAGTCGCGATTATTGTCTCACATTTTACCCGGATACCTTTGAGGAAAATGCTTCACTGCAATTGATGAGTTTTGGCAATCCGTTGTTTGAAGAAATGCTAAGTGCGATCGCCCTTGTGTTAAACTGATATCTTGCACCAATTTCCATAAGCATTTTCTGAACAGGCAAGATGCCTGTTCCACAAAGAATGAATTTTCTTGTGGAACAGGCATCTTGCCTGTTGCTGACATTGGTGTAATATCTCAGTCAAATAGTCCTTAATCGAATATGTTTAGTTTATTTCACTTTTGGCACTTTTAGGACTAAACTACTTTTAATGACGATCGTCCTTTTTATTTTATTTGCACAATGTCTTCAGAAACAAACTCAGCGGCTCAATCTACAACTGGTGCAGATGCGATCGATGTTGCGATCGCCTCTGGAATCGACTTTGACGGTACTCCGATTCCGCAAGCAAAATTAGACCTGTACCAGCAAGTAATGGGATTAGAAGCCGGCAGACAGCGCAGTGGCGTGTCAAATACCATGCGATCGCGCATTGTCCGAATTGGTGTCAAACATCTGCCTCAAAACGAGCTCGATAAAATGCTAGTTGCTGCTGACTTCGCACCGCTGAAAGATAAAGAAGTTGCGTTTTATTACGGTGGAAAGTAGAATTATCTACCCTTCTAGATAGATGAACAGTCATCCCCAGATCGGTGAAACTTGGAACAAATCCTAGCAGAAGGTCAGTTTATGAGCACTAACGGAAATAGCGTCATCAGCAACCTCGAGTATGATTTGTTAACAGTTTTGCAAAACAAGTCTGAAGCTTTGAAAGCCTACGATACTTACATGAAAGATGCTCAAGAAACCGGTTCTCAGCCTTGTGCTGAACTGTTTCAAAAATTGCAGCAAGCTGACATGGAGCACGCGCAGGAAATTCGGCAGCACCTTCAACAGGTAATGCAGCACGGCAAGATGTAAAGCTGGTGCAACTCGCCCTGCAAGTTATGAGTTATGAGTTAAGTAGCAGCTATGAGTTAAAGAGTTTTGGATGCACGACTCATCTTCCATTCCTTAAACTCTCTCTACCGAGCGCTCAAAACATCAATTTGACCGCTCAACCAATGTCGCTTACAACTCTTAACTCATAACTAGCAACTGGTGAGGCAAATCCTTGAAACTTCAGCTACGGGTAGGGACTTAAGCTTTGCTTAATACCAATTTAAGGTGAAGTTGCACATATCTCGATCCCCCTAAATCCCCCTGATTGTTGGGGAGTAGGGGTTGACTTTGAGAAGAATCTTGTCCCCCCCTTAGTAGGGGCGGTGCCCCCGTGCCCGCCCTCTTGGCTAGGGGGGATCGGATTCTATGCAACCTCATAAAAAATTGGTATAAGTCCTTACCTATCTAGCCGTACAGGTTATAAAATCTCCGGTTTTAAAGCTCGTTCCATTAAGGATAAAACGGCTTGTTCAGGAGTAATTTCACCATTTAATAAGCGATAAACTTGACGAGAAACAGGCACTTCAATGTCGCGTTGAGTAGCCAAATCAATCAACACATTAGTAGTATTGACTCCCTCAGCAGTGCTCTGCAATTCGTGCAAAATTTGCTCTAATGATTTGCCTTCAGCCAATCCGAAACCAACCCGATAATTGCGCGATAAAGGACTGTTGCAAGTAGCCAGCAAATCTCCCAAACCCGACAAACCGTAAAAAGTTTCTGCGCGAGCTCCCAAACGAACTCCCACCCGAATCATTTCCGGCAAAGCGCGAGTTAGCAAAGCAGATTTAGCATTAGTTCCTAATTGTAAACCGTCGCAAACACCAGCGGCGATCGCAAACACATTTTTCAAAGTTCCCCCTAACTCAGTCCCCAGCGGGTCTTCATTCACATAAACCCGGAAAATATCGGAACTGTAAATATTTTGCACTTGCTTGGCCGCAGCTAAATCTAAACTCGCCGCAACCGTTGCAGCCGGCAATCCTTGCTGAATTTCCTCGGAAAGATTAGGGCCCGAAAGTACGACTATTGAATTATTAGGAAACGCATTTTGCCAAATTTGAGACGGAGTGCGCGTGCTCGCGGGGTCTAAACCTTTGGTGACAGTAACTATAATTGTACTGGGACTTAACTCTAAAGCCAAAAGTCGATCGACCGTTGCTCCAACTCCTTTCATCGAAACTGCCGAAACAACAACATCCGCACCTGTTATAACTGATTCTAGATTAACAGAACTGCTGCGCGACCACAAATTAACTCGAGATCCTTTTTTGCCTCCCAGATTTGCCAAGGCAGAACCCCAAGCACCTCCGCCTAATATTGTCAAGCTTGCCATAGAATTTAGTTTAATGAACTCAGATGTTACACCATTCTCAAGAACGGGCTAGAAGCCCGTTCCACAAGAAGATTGAATTTTTTTGTGGAACAGGCATCTTGCCTGTTCCTGACGGGCGAGACGCCCGTTCCACAATAACATTGAATTTTTTTGTGGAACAGGCATCTTGCCTGTTCCTGACGGGCGAGACGCCCGTTCCACAATAACATTGAATTTTTTTGTGGAACAGGCATCTTGCCTGTTCCTGACGGGCGAGACGCCCGTTCCACAATAACATTGAGTTTTTTTTTGTGGAACAGGCATCTTGCCTGTTCCTGACGGGCTAGAAGCCCGTTCCACAATAACAATTGAGTTTTTTTGTGGAACAGGCATCTTGCCTGTTCCTGACGGGCGAGACGCCCGTTCCACAATAACAATTGAGTTTTTTTGTGGAACAGGCATCTTGCCTGTTCCTGACGGGCGAGACGCCCGTTCCACAATAACAATTGAGTTTTTTTGTGGAACAGGCATCTTGCCTGTTCCTGACATTAGTGCAATAACATTGAGTTTTTTTTGTGGAACAGGCATCTTGCCTGTTCCTGACATTAGTGCAAGATGTGAGATGAACGAAACAAAAACTCCCCTCCTACAAACGCGGCCGCAATCCATAATGACGGTAACGCCAATAATCTCGTAAAATGCGATCGTGATCGAAACACAATTCACGAGGAATCTGCCAAGATTCAAAAATCTGTAAATTTTTAGCATCGTCCGCCGCTTGAGGTTCGCCCGTTGCAGAAGCCAAGAATACAATACTGATAGTGTGTTTGCGGGCGTCGCGATCAGGGTCAGAATAAACGTAAAATTGCTCAATTAATTCTACATTCAAACTCGTTTCTTCTAAAGCTTCGCGTTTGGCCGCCGTTTCTACCGATTCCCCGTAATCGACAAAGCCGCCGGGAATTGCCCAGCCGTAGGGAATATTGCGGCGTTCGATGAGTATGATCGGGCGATGGGGGCGATCGGCTAACTCGATGATAATATCAACAGTAGGAGCGGGATTTCTATAAGTCATTTGCAAAGGAAGAAGGAAGGCACGAGACGGATTTTGACACGAATACACGGATTAATTTCAACGGGTTCGGAGTTCCTTCTTCCTGCTGAATTATGCTAAACCGCGAATTAGTACGCGCTGCTTTTGCAAAACCTCTGCATAAAGCTTTTCCAACTCAGTAATATTCTGACTGAGAGTGTATCGCTCCATCGCCCGTTGCCGTGCTTTTTGACCAAGCAGCATTCCCAACTCAGGATGATCGCAAAACAGCGGCAGCAAGGTTTGCAACTGACTCCGCACCCGCTGAGTGTTCAAAACTATCCCCGCGCCTTCCTCCAAGGCCTCGCCGTCAGCACCGGCATCGGTGGCCAAACAAGCCAAACCGCAGGCCATCGCTTCCAGCAGCGATAGCGACAGTCCCTCCACCAAAGAAGGCAAAATAAATACGTCAGCACCCCGCAGAATTTCGATCCGGCGTTCCTCCTCGGCAACAAATCCGAGCCACACAATGCCATCATCTTCGCCGTAAAACAGTTGCAGCGAGGCGGCTAGGGGCCCGTCGCCTACGATCGCCAATACGTTCCCAGGGCCAAAATTACAGTGTTTCCAGGCCTTGAGCATCGACTCGACATTTTTCTCCTGGGCAATGCGGCCTTGGTAAACAAAAACTCGATCGGCCTTTAATTCCGACTTCAACCCCGAAGGCCCTGGAGAATATTTAACAGCATCCACACCGTTGGGAATCACAGCCACCCGTTCCTGTGGCACTCCCAACTTCACCAATATATCCCGCTGAATCTGAGAAAAAACGATCGTCGAGTCGTAGTTCGCCAAAAACGGAGCGTACAGTTGATACATCAGGTGTTGGGTTCCCGATGTCAAATTCCGCAATTTGCGATCGAACGGGGGGTGAAAAGTCGCCACCAGAGGCAAATTCAATTCTTGACAAATTTCCGGCAGCAGAAAGTCTAGGGGCGAAAGCGTCAGGGAAGCGTGAACCACATCGGGTTTGAGCCGCCGCAGAGATTTCATCAGCACTGTGCGGGACTTGAGAGTGGGAATCGTATAAATTTGCGATTTGTAGTGACAGGGTAAAGAGACTTCGTTGCAACTCGCGGACGAAAGCGAATTGGTATATGAGGTTTGAGCAATTCCCTTTCCCCATGAACCATTTGCCATGTTCCACGCCGTATTGTTCCTGTCCAGTGGGCCCGCTTCTTGGGCAAAGTGCAGAAAACTAACCTGGTATCCCCGGTCTAATAGTGCGTTGGTGACTTCCCTGGAGTAAGTGACGTTACCGCAAAAAGGTGATTTTTTTCCTAGCCAAGCGATGTGCATTCCAGTAAATCAGAGTTTGTTATTTTTTAGATTCGATCGACTTTGCTATTACTGCTACGGAAAATATACCAGGTTAAGACACCCCCGGCCATCGCTAATCCTGCTAAAGCCAAAAATACTGTCGGCAAACCCAGAAATGTTTCGGCTACCCCGGCCAAAGCCAACGGTAAACTCAAAGCGATATTAGTGGCATTGTTTTGCAGCCCGAAGACTTTTCCCCGCATTTCTTCTGGGGTTTCTGCTTGAATTGTAGTCTGCATCGGCACTCCCACCAATGAGGCAAATAAACCCAACAGGGTAATGAACAGCACCGACAGCCACAAATGGTCTGTAAACGCAGAAAGGCCCATCAGAGCAAGTGCCATGCCAACAGATCCGATTAAACTCAGTTGGGAGTGAGAAAATTTATGGCCGAGATAGCCGACTGTCGCCGCCCCACCAGCCATACCTACGCCCACCGCCGCCAGCAAAAAGCCAAATTGCGACGCTTTCATACCGGGGAGGATTTCTGCCAGCCGAACTGCTAGAACTGCCAAGGCTGCAAAAATGGAAAAGAGAATAATTAGTTGAATTAAAGCATTGCGGACTTTCGGTTGATCGTTGATGTAACGCAGCCCATCTCGCAAATCTGCTAGGGGGTGTGGCGGTTCGTGTTCGACTTCGTTTTTTTCGCCTGTTTGCATCGACAGCAAGAGCACTCCGGCGAAGGCGTAACTTCCCCCTACTACTAATTCTTTGCCGATGCCGAGTCCGCCGCCGAGGTTGGAAAATAGGGTGTCGGCTAAAGCTAGTAAGGGTTCTCCGACTGCGAAGCCAATAATCACCGAACCCATCATGGTTGTGGTGTAGAGGGAGTTTGCCGATAGCAGGTGGCGGCGTTCCACAATTAGGGGAATCACTGACTGTTCTGCTGGGGCGAAAAATTGAGTTAGAGTCGAGACTAGGAATGTCACTAGCAGCAGCAAGCAGAATCCGAGTGGCAGTTGACCGAGTTCCCACCCGTCAGAGAGCCACAGCAGCACGGGCAAGGTTAAAACGAAGGCCCCCCGCAGCAGGTTTGTGGCGACCAGCACTGCTTTTTTCGACCACCTATCGACATACACGCCTGCGGCGGCCCCGAACAGCACTGCGGGAATGGTAAAGGCGATCATGATTGCCGATACCCACCTGCTGATGGTTTGATCTGGCGCTTGAAAGCGGCTGGCCACGAGGGCGATCGTCAGTACGAGATAAACTTTATCTGCTAGTTGGGAAAAAACTTGCCCACTCCACAATGCTAGAAAATTGGGGTTTTTGAGCACTGGCAGAAATCCCGTTTGTTTTTCGGGAATTTCGGCTACTGCTTCGGAGAGTTCTGCTGCTGGCTCTGGTGTGGGAACCGGGGGGATTGCTTCGGGCTGTGGGCTATTGCCGTTGTTCCAGTCTGGTGCTGGAGTTGTGGGGTATTTATCCATTTCTGGGTCTGGGACGTTGCTCCATTGTCGATCGGCCAAGACCGGCTCGGAGCGAAAATCAGGAAAATTTTCTCGTTCTTCCATTTTGTGGTGGGTCACAGCTAAAACAGATATTGTCAAATCAGAATCGGACAGTCGCATCATAGGATTTGGGGTAGCTCGCCTGGGATGGTGGAGGTTGGGGGGATGGGGATTTCAAATTGAGGGGTTAACCCCTAAGTTTATTAATAATCTCGTAACTTTTTCTCTATCTATTATCTGATGTCGCAACAACCTTGAGAATTTACCTGAAATGGCCGGCAGGTTCGGGTATCCGCAGGCTGGGGGTGCGATGTTCGATCGCCCCTTCACCGATTTAAATCCACACTCAAAATTTAAAACTCAAAACTCTCTAAGTAGGTGTCGATCGAGCTTCCCGATCGAATCGTGCAACCTAAATGATACTGGGCATATTGTCGCAAAATATTTTCGACAGATACCCAAGTTGTTCGATCGGCAATCCCCTCTCCTAGTTCTGGACTAGCCAACTGTTGCAACGCTGCTAATTCCTTAGCATTAATCTCGAAATTTGTCAAGTGTTTGCTGCCATTCGTTTGCCGGGAACGGGAGGCGGAGCTCGACAAGCTACCGGTTTGTGAAGAGAGTTCTGCCTCTAGGTTAGCTAGTTCGGACAAGCTAAAGGTTCCCCCAGAGGGTATACTAAACCCGGTTTGCCAGTTCGGATCGTTGAAATTTGGGATGAGCGGCCCTCTGGTGGCGCAGCAAACTTGGACTTGCGGCGCGAGACCGGCTAAGGCTAGCAAGTGAAAAATGCCGTGGGCGAGGTGGGCGATAAGTACGGCGGCGGATTGGATTTCTGTGCGATCGGACAAACGCTCCAAACGGCTCAAATGTTCGCCCAGCAACCAAAAGAGTTCTTCTTGGGGCTCATCGGAAAGGGCGCTGGCGATCGCCAATTCCGCCAGATATTGCGCCGCTGAGAGTTTTCCGAGGTTGCGGCTCAAACCCGGATGGGATTGTACCGTGTCGGCTTGGGTAATTTTGTCGAGCGATCGGCCTTTGGCAATTAGCAATTCGTTGACAACAAATAATTCGCTTCTGCCGCCGATGGTCGATCGTTGTTTGCGAACACCCGGTGCTACGGCTCGAATTAAGCCGAATTCCCGCGTCAAAACTGTCAGCAGTCGATCGGATTCGCCGATGGGTGCACTCTTAAGATTGATTCCAGTTGCTTTGTAAGTTCGAGTCACTCGATTTTAGATTTTAGATTTTAGATTTTAGATTTACAAGGACAGTAGCAAAAACAGTCCGCGACGCAGAACTTTTATTAGATACTCGTTACCAGGCAGAGCCTGGTAACGCAGATCCCGAGGCTCTGCCTCCTAATCCCAGCCGAGGCAGAGCCTCTAAATATGGGTTCCCAGGCAGAGCCTTGGAACCAGTTAAATTAGCCATTGCTAATAACTAATAACTAATAACTAATGACTAATGACTAATGACTAATGACTAATGACTTTTATCTAAATTATCCCGCTGGCGGAGTAATTCCGGGCCGCGAGAAGTCCCCAAACGAGTGGCCCCAGCTAATACCAAATCTAGAGCTTGTTCGTGAGTACGAATTCCGCCGGCCGCTTTAATCCCAATCCGTCCCTTCGTAACTTCTTTCAGCAGTCGCACATCGTCAACTTTCGCCGGGCCAAAAAAGCCAGTGTTGGTTTTGATGTAGGCGGCACCGGCTTCCATACAAATCTCAGCCGCTAATTGTTTTTCGGCATCGGAAAGGAGCGAACTTTCGATAATTGCTTTAATGGTGAGATTGGTTTCTTCGCAAATTTGGGCTAATTCCCGGTGGAATTCGTCGATTCTTCCAGCTTTCAACAATCCTAAGTTAACGGAGACATCTAACTCTACGGCTCCATTATCTGCTGCTTCTAGAGCTTCGTAAACTTTCACCGTTGAAGTCGAAGCACCGGTGGGAAAACCTATAACTGTACAGACTTTGGGACGTTTGCCGTGCAGCAGCTCAACTGCTTGTCTGACGTAGGCGGGATACACGCAAACTGTGACAAAGCCAAATCTCTCTGCTTGTTGGCAACAGTGTTCTACTTGCTCTGGCGTGGCGGTGGGGTCGATCAGGCCGTAGTCGATCAAGGGGGCAATATCGATGTCTGCCTGGTTTGCAGCCATTGCTGTTTTTTCTCCGAAGTAACTACTTTATTAAGTATGTATCGAATTTACCAATCTAAAATCTAAAATCTAAAATCTAAAATCGATCGACTTTACTCCCGGCCCTAGCAAGTATAAATACTCAATTGGCTCGTAAAAACTCTTGTTGGGATTGGTTTACCAATTTATGTCAAAAAAATAATATTTTTGTATCTGCCTTTAGATACATTTTTGATCCTTCTTTAGGTATACTTTGTTAAAAGGAGTTACGGTAGAGCCTGCGTCAGCTACGCTAGGGCAGAGCCTGGTAGCGGCTACTGTTTTTAC
Organism: Microcoleus sp. T3_D1; assembly: GCF_036700405.1. NCBI lineage: Bacteria > Bacillati > Cyanobacteriota > Cyanophyceae > Oscillatoriales > Microcoleaceae > Microcoleus > Microcoleus sp. T3_D1. Next base: position 51,777 of record NZ_JAUBOV010000018.1, on the reverse strand, counting down.
TTTTAGTAGTGCTTTAAAAACATAAAAGCCAGTGCCAAGCATGAATCATTTAGAACTCGAACAAGAAATTGGGAAGATGGCTAGAGCGATGATGACTCGCAATAGCTTAATTGGTAAGGATTTGATTGCGGATCTCAGAGGGCGGCTGTCTGTTGACAGTGTAGCTGCTTTGATGATTGTCAGTATTGAGCGTTTGATTTGGTATGACTGCGAGTCCGTAATCTGGAGTTTGAGTTATTTGATTCCTGCTGACGTGATGGAAGAAATTCGCCGGATTACTGCGCTGGTTGTTTGCCAGCGGTTGATGGGCAAGGGTTTTCTGCTGGGGAAAGATTTTAGTATTGATGCAACAGGCCAGTTGATGTTGAGTGAGAATGCTAAAACAGCGGTTGTGGTTGCTTGAATTGGGCAAGCAGAAGTAGAAGCTATTAGCACTAGCAGATTTGCAGTTAGACTTGGGGCGCCCTAGGACTCTTTGTGTAACTGCAAACTTAATTCGGGATGCGGTAAGAGTTGCGCGATTCACATAGAGTTCAGATTCGCAGCATCTCTAAAAAACGATGAGTGCGGTTAGCTAAAAGAGCTTTTTACGAGAGGAAAATAGTTAGTTTCGACCCCAAATTGTTGAGGTTGTTACTGGCTCTGTGTACGGGGATCGCCCTGTATCAAATTTTTCAGATTTTTAGTGGAATTACAGTTTTATTCCAGGTATGGTTTCATGTAGAATCATCCCTAAGATAGATACAAAATATTATGAACTTAATTCAAAACTTGGAAGCGGCTTGGTATTACCATCTGGGTTCGCGCCACCTCGAAGCTAACGACGATCATGGTGCCCTGGCGAACTTTAACAGAGCTTTGAAGTTGCAATCAGATCATTATAAGGCTTGGTTCGGCCGAGGTATGGCTCTGGGGAAATTAGAACGGCACTTAGAGGCGCTGAAGAGTTTTGATGAGGCCTTGGCGGTGGAGCCGAATGCGAGCTTTGGCTGGCACAACCGGGCTATTGCTTTAGGAAAGTTGGGCCGCTGGTTGGACGCTCTCAACAGTTTTGACCGGGCTCTGGAGTTCAGTCCGTGCGCGGCGAGTATTTGGCACAACCGGGGACTGACGCTGATCGATATGGGGCTGTACCACAAGGCGGTTCTGAGTTTCGATCGCTGTTTAAATTTGCACCCGGAGGCTGCTTGGGCATGGTACAACCGAGGTAATGCCCTGTTGGAACTCAAGCTTTACTATCAGGCGCTCAACAGTTTTGACCGGGCGATCGAGTTTAAGCCTGATGACGCGAAGGCTTGGTACAATCGCGGTATAGCTGCGAACTCTATGGGACTTTACAAACAAGCAGTGGCTAGTTTTAGCCGATCAATCGCTCTACAACCGGGCAGAGCCGATGCTGTGGGCGAACGGAGAGTTGCTTTGGAGAAATTAGTAGGTTTAAATCAGAGAAATGGCAAGTTTACTCCCACATCTGAGCGTCCCTTTGAAGATTATTTAATTTGGTACAACCGGGGTGTGGAATTGGCGCGAAAAGGCTGCTACTCTGAGGCGATTGCTTGCTACGAAACAGTCTTAGAAATAAATCCTGATTTTGCTAACGCTTTTTACAATAAAGCTTGCTGTTATGCGCTATTGGGATTTGCTGATTTGGCCCTTGACAATTTGCAGCGGGCTGTTGAGTTTATCCCTAATTTATACCGAGAGCTAGCTTTAGCTGACTCGGATTTAAGCTGCATTTGGAAACAAGAACGTTTTGAAGCGCTGATCCAAGGTTGATTTTACATAAAAAACAGCTCGCCCAATTGGCGAGCTGTTTTTTGGGCGGCGCAAATTCGATCGCCCGACAGTATTTGTGCAATCTTTGCTATTGCACAGAAACTCGGATTGAGGACTTGACCGGCCTCTTGGCAACTACGATTACCCGGTAAGTGCCGGATTCCGGGAGTTGAGCAAAAGTTTGACCTTCGCCTTGATCCAGGAGTTGTCCCGACGGAGATTCGATCGCCAGATCTAGATTTTTGTTGCTAGCTGTCACCCTAATTGTCTGCCCCTGCTGGCCTTGAACCGTGATGGGCTGGATTTGGTAGCCGGACATTTTGAGTTTGATTGTGGCTTGTTTTTCCTTGAATGCTATGGGAATTGCGCGATCGGGCCTATAAGTCCACTTGGCGTTAAAGTCGCGTCCGAGTACGAAGCTGGTGGTTTCACCTTTCGGGGTAACTCGCACGCGGTAGATGCCTGACTCTGGCAACTGGCCAATCCACTGATTGTCTGCTTTTTCAATAACCCCCATATTTTCACCATTGGGACTGTACAGTTGGGCTGTCAGTTGTCCCGCCCACAGGGAGAGAGTGAGTTCTCGCCCTTTGATGCCTTCAAAAATATAGGTGGTGGGTTGGTTGATGGTTTCTCGGATTTCCGAGGTTGACATTCGCTCGATCGGTTCGAGGTTGGGAATTGATTCAGAGGTAACGGGTTTGTTAAGGGTTTCTGTAATTTCCGAGGCAGCCATGAGCTCGCTCGGTGCAATTTTGGGGGCTACTGGGCTGGCAAATACTGATTTTGCCGTCATCATGAGTAGCATTCCAGTCAGTAAAATTAGTTTTTTCATGTCGCACTTCCGAGGGGGGTAAGGAATTGTATATGGTTACTTGTGTTTGCCTGTTTTCACCGGATTAAATCTGGCGATCGCACAGAGGCTACAGGAGGATATAGGATACACGTAAATATCCCGTACTTGCACAAAATCTGCTGGTAGCAAATTGGCAGTGCGGGAGCTAAGTAGTAGCCTCAGTTTGTCGGGACATTTTAATGATACTCCTTACGCATAATCTCATCACAGAATCTTACTAATTTAGTCTAGGAAAATTAAATCTTTTTCCGAGGAACTTGCTCAAAAAAATGCCCACACCCAAAAAACGCGGTGTCTTGGCTCTGGGAGGAGCGTTGCTACTAGAACACGGCTAGCACCCCACGGGGTTACGGCCCCTAGTGTTACTTCATTCTTTACCGAAAGCATCCAGGATACCCGCCACGTGATTCATCCGTCGAGAAATAAAAAACCTGTATCCGATGAAACTTGCCGAACGTATTTATCCGTGGGGTCAATGCTTCAATTCTTTAATCTAAAATCTAAAATCTAAAATCTAAAATCGATTGACGATCGCCTAATTATGTAGGACGATACAGACCGCACCTTACCATATTCGTAGCCTGTCCAACCATTTTTTGCATAAGTTTTGATACTGTATGTTTGGAGGGCGGATTTAGCTATTATCTCTGACAAAAACGAGTTTATCACTGCCAAATCCGCCCTACCACACTAGGTTAATTTGTACTACGAACCAGCCAGGATTTTTAGGTAAGCTTGTACTGTGTTGGACAAGCCCATTTCTAGCGCTTCCGCAATTAAAGCATGACCAATCGATACTTCTAGTATATCAGGAATCGAGCAAAATTTAGCTAAGTTTTGCAAATTTAAATCATGTCCGGCATTCACCCCTAAACCTTCTGATTGAGCTGCTTTAGCTGCTAAGACATATTGTTGAAAAACAGATTCAACTCTACCTTCGCGAAAAGCAGTTGCGTAGGGTTCCGTGTACAGTTCTACTCTGTCTGCTCCAACTTCTTTTGCTAGCGGCATGAGAGCAGCATCTGCATCCATAAACAAGCTGACTCTGATGCCGTTGTCTTTTAATTTTTGAATGATTGGTAAGAGCCGATCGCGATTTTCGGGAATATTCCAACCGCTATCGGATGTTAGCACGTCGGGAGCGTCCGGCACCAAGGTACACTGAGCCGGTTTTACGTCGCAAACTATATCCATAAATGGCGGCTGAAACGGATTTCCTTCGATGTTGAACTCAACGGTTAGCATTTTGGCTAATTCGTAAACATCGGCGGCTTTGATATGCCTTTCGTCGGGGCGGGGATGGACTGTAACGCCATGAGCTCCGGCAGCAATTACTGTTTTTGCGGCTTCGGTAACGCTGGGAATGCCGATGTTTCGAGAGTTTCTGAGGAGGGCGATTCTGTTGATGTTGACGCTGAGTTTTGTCATGGGATGTTAATCTTTAAAGTTGAGCTCACATCTTGCACCTTTCTCAAGAACGGGCAAGATGCCCGTTCCACAAAGAGTAGATTTTATTGTGGAACAGGCCGGAAAGCCTGTTCCTAAAAGGCTAATTGAGAATGGTGCAAGATATAAGTTGATAATACTATATTAATCGCTTTCGGTACGAAACTTTAAGCCTATGGCGGTAGTGTTAGGGCATTGTCAGAGGAAAACTTAGCTTGTGCAAGGGGTAAAGTTTCGGCAAAAAAAGCCTCAGCTATTTGCTGTTTTACTGCCAAATCTTCAAGGTTGGCAATGCAGAAAAGCGGGGCGACGCGATCGACTATTTCGCGCGGAAAATCTCGGCTAAAATATTTTAGTTCAAAGTCGTATCTGTGGGGACGGTAAATCATGCCCAACAGTTCGACTAAGGGTAGAAGCGTCCAATTGTGATAGTTGCCGATCGCATCTACTAAATGTCCGCGATAAATCTCTTTTTTTACCAGAGGTTGCAGCAAATCGAAACGGATTTTAAGGTCGTTGAATCGGGTTTGCATTTGGGATAAATGATGGTTTTTATCCAAAGGATGCGGTACAATTAGATTAGCTTTGTCAAAGGCGATCGGCACTTTCCCGTGTCTCTCTATTTCCAGAAAATCGTTGCGGCTGCTGCGCCGAAAAACAGCGAAATCAATTAGCAAGAAGGGCGGGGTTTCTTTCAGCCGCCAGAAGCACTGCGATTGACCGTGCCAAGCGGGTTCGGGAACTCGATATTTGAGTTCGATTTCAGCAATTTCTGCGAGGGCTTTTTCAACAATCTCAAATGTTTCTTCCACGCAGTTATCTTCAACCACAACCGCAATATCCAGGTCGGACCACTCGTCGGTGTATCCGTGGGCTGCGGAACCTCCTTGCCACAAAGCGAGAACAAAATCTAAAGGTTGTAAGGTAGAAACAATCTTTTCGAGAATGATTTGTCTCATGAAATCAAGCTATACTGTTTGTTTTCCCTGGCTTGCACAAGTTTAACAAACGATCGCGTGTTGAGATTGCTCCGCGACAGTTCTCCGAAGAGTTGCTAATGCTTCCGGTTGTGCACTGCTGCAAAAAATTACACGGGAAGCTGCAAGGGAAAGCCACAATCTTTGGGAAAGTGCGATCGCCCTTGAAAGTGAAAATCAGCCTTATCTTGTCAGAATCAGAAACTTGCCCGCTGTCCGGTAACATGAGAAAGGATTAATTTTTAACAGCGCGGCATGGCTACTATTTGGGAACTCGACTTTTACAGCCGTCCAATCATAGACGAGCGAGAGAAAAAAAAATGGGAAGTGTTGATCTGCGAAAGCCCGCTGAATGTAGGGGACAAGGCCGACTCTCTGTTTCGCTACTCGCAATTCTGCTCCAGTTCTACCGTAAATTCCCTGTGGCTGGCGGGTGCAATTAAAGAGGCGATCGCCGCAGCACCGAAACGACCTGAAAAAATCCGCTTTTTCCGCCGCCAAATGGCGAACATGATTACCAAAGCCTGCGAGGATTTGGACATTCCCGCCGCCTGCAGCCGCCGCACCCTTGCCCTCAGCCTGTGGCTGGAAGAACGGATGCAAGACGTTTATCCCGCCGAACCGGGCTATCAACCGGTTGTGAACCCGAGTGTTCAATTTATACCCGAAACGCCTGTTGCGCTGCCGGATGCTTTAATCGGTGAAAAATGGGCGTTTGTGAGTTTGCCGATCGCAGCTTTTGACGAAATGTCCGAGTGGGATATCGGATTTGGCGAAGCTTTCGGACTTCCGATGACACGCCTCGCCCCAGAAACGCAAATTCCGGGACTAATTATCTACTCGTCGAGAGCAAACGCCCTGGCCGGTTGGATGTCGGGTTTGGAGTTGGCTTTTCTGAAATTTGAGAGCGGCCCACCCGCTAGGCTGGTATTAGATACCGGAGCTAACGATCGCTGGATTTTAGCTAATCTCAGAGACGCAGCAACTGAGAGAGAAGCGAAAGGATTTGAAGCCGCGAAAAACCAAGCAAAAAAAGTACATTTCTTAGCAATTCAGTCGAATCCCGAATCGGAATCTTTTGCAGGATTTTGGCTGCTGCACGAACTAACTATTTAGTCATTAGTCATTAGTCATTAGTCATTAGTCATTAGTCATTAGTCATTAGTCAGTTGTTAGTTGTTAGTAGTCAGTTGTTAGTAGTCAGTTGTTAGTAGTCAGTTGTTAGTAGTCAGTTGTTAGGGGAGCATCTCATATTTGTAAAAATACTTCTTCTGCCTCTTTCCTTCTGCCTCCTGCCTTCTGCCTCCTTCCTTCTGCCTCCTGCCTCAAAACTCCAATTTCTAGCGGAGGGCTGCAAAGGTGAGATGCTCCCGTTGTTAGTTGTTAAGCTGTTGTGCATTTAAATTGTATGTTGAGGGCGGGCTCTTCGGCCCACCCCACAATAAGGAAAATTTATTGCCCCATGCAATTTAAATGCGTATTAGCTTAGTAGCAGTTAATAATCTACCGTTATTTAGTCTAGCGTTAACAGCTATAGCAATCCTAAATGATTCGTGTAATTCTTGTAGGGGCAAAACCCACGCCCGGTTGCCCCGCCTTGACTGGGGTAGGCACGGGGAGTAGGGGTAGCACTACCCCTACATATTTTTACAAATGATTCAGGATTGCTATAGATTGACTAATAACGAATAACTCATATAGCGGTTCTCAAATAATTGAGGTATGCTTTTCAGTCCAAGACCCGCGAGGCCTATGCTCTACGAACATCTCATGTTACTGAGAAAGGCTATAACTAATAACTACTGACTAATGCCAACTAACAACTGCCAACTGCCAACTAACAACTGACAACGGCCAACTGCCAACTGCCAACTGACTAATTACCAACCACCGAGAACAATGACCAATCACCAATCAGCAGAACAACTGTTAGAACTAGCCACCAAAGCAGGTGCAGAAGCTGCTGAGGTATTGGAATCGCAATCGCTCTCACGGCCGGTCTTTTTTGAAGCAAACCGCCTCAAACAGCTAGAAACCGCCCAAGCAGAAGGCATTGCACTGCGGCTGTGGCGGGATGGGCGGCCGGGTTTGGCGGTGGCCTACGGGCCTGTGGAACTGCAAATTTTGGTGGATAGGGCGATCGCGCTTTCGCAACTCAACGAACCGGAAACCATCGAACTCGGCACCGGTGAGAAAGTTGTTTATCCCGATCGCGGAGTGTCGGTGCCGGCCGAACAGCTAGTAAACTGGGGAAAAGAGGCGATCGCGATCGTCCGCGAAGCCTATCCCGAAAGCCTCTGCACCGCCGAACTAGACTGCGAAATCGAGAGCACCCGCTTGGTGAACACCAAAGGCTTGGATTCCAGTCACACCGACACCACCCTCAGCGGTTACTTATCAGCAGAATTAGTGCGGGGCGAAGATTTCCTCAACATTTGGGAAGGCGAAACCGAACGCGGCACCCTCGACTTAAATACCAGCGCCAAGCGGGTTTTGCAGCGTTTGGAATGGGCGAAAGACAATGTACCCCCCCCCACGGGCCGCGTGCCGGTGCTATTTACAGCCAAAGCTGCCGACTTGCTGTGGGGGACTGTCTGTGCCGCGTTGAACGGCAAACAGGTACTCGAAGGCGCTTCGCCTTGGAACGATCGATTAGGCCAACAAGTGACATCGCCGCTTGTCACCCTCTCGCAGCAGCCGGATATCGGGCCCTATAGCTGTCCTTTTGATGACGAAGGTACTCCCACTCGGGCGATCGTCTTTATCAACAGCGGAGTGTTGCAGCTATTTTATACCGATCGTACCACCGGTCGAGCCTTGGGCAGTGGCACCACCGGCAACGGATTTCGCCCAGGTTTGGGCAGCTATCCCACGCCGAGTTTATTCAATGTTTTGATTAAACCAGGTTCGCTTTCGCTAATAGATTTAATCGCTAAATTAGACGACGGAATTGTAGTCGATCAAATGCTTGGCGGCAGTGCCGGAATTTCCGGCGATTTTTCAATTAATGTCGATCTCGGCTACCGAGTCAAAAAAGGTCAAATAGTCGGCAGGATCAAAGACACAATGGTAGCTGGCAATGTCTACAACGTCCTCAAACAATTAGTAGAATTGGGAGGAGACTCCGAGTGGAACGGTTCTTGCCACACACCATCTCTAATTGTAGAAGGATTGTCCGTTATCGGCAAGAATTAAAGTCAGTTGTTAGTAGTCAGTTGGCAGTTGGCAGTTGGCAGTTGTCAGTTGTTAGTTGTCAGTTGTTAGCAGTCAGTTGTCAGTTGTTAGTTGTCAGTTGTTAGTTGTTAGTTGTCATCAATCATCAGTTAACAGTCAACAGTCAACAGTCAACAGTCAACTGTCAACAGTTAACAATCAACAGTCAACAGTCAACAGTCAACAGTCAACAATTCTCCATTCCCACTTCCCATACATAATATGCGTATTTGTTTTATCGGCGATTCTTTTGTAAACGGTACTTGCGATCCCAAATGTCTCGGTTGGACAGGACGGATTTGCGCGGCCGCTTGCGGACAAGGACACGATATTACCTACTACAATTTAGGAATAAGGGGAGAAACCAGTGGCGATATAGAAACTCGTTGGTTCAACGAAGTTTCTTGCCGCTTACCTCACTACGGCGATGGCAGAATAGTATTTTCCTTTGGCGTCAACGACACTTACCGAGAAAACGAAAAAAATCGCATAGAAGTTGAAAAATCAATTGAAAATGCTCGCTCTATTCTCACGTCAGCCAAAGAAACATTTCCAGTATTAATGGTAGGGCCACCGCCAGTTATCGATGCCGATCGCACAAAGCGGATTGCCAACTTATCCGAACAGTTTTCCCAAGTTTGCCACGAGTTAAATGTGCCTTATTTAGATGTTTGCACCCCGCTGCAAAACTCAGAAATTTGGCATAAAGAACTTACCGAAAATGACGTTTCCCATCCCCGCGCCGCCGGTTACGCTGAATTGGCTAAAATAGTTCACAATTGGGACGGTTGGAAAGCTTGGTTTAAAAAAATCAATATATCAGATCGAGAGACAGTAACGCTGTTCCGAGCCGTCGGCAAAAAAGAAATGGAACTGATTAAAGAAAGCGATTTTCTGGCATTTCCGCCACGACTGTCTTTTCAGCCTATTTTTTATCCCGTACTTCACAAAGCCTATGCCATACAAATCGCGAGAGATTGGAATACAAGAGATGCAGCATCGGGATATTTCGGCTATGTCACGCGCTTTCGGGTTGCGGCAGAATTCTTAAAAAAATATCCCGTCCAAACTGTCGGCAGTTCGATTCATCAAGAATATTGGATTCCGGCAGAAGAATTGGCTCAATTTAATCAAAACATTGTGGGCAAAATTGAGATTTTTGCGGAATATCAACCGTAGAATAGGAGGAAATCATCCTTGAATTCAATCGGTTTGAACTGATATCTTGCACCATTCTCAATTAGCCGTAGGGGCGGGTTCGCCAACAGCCTTAAAGCTTGCAAATAGGTTCTATAAACCCGCCCGACCCCACGAAAAATCCTCTTATTGATATTGCTGCAAGATGTCGGTTTGAAGGGATAAATTTTGACGGGTACGGCACTCTGAATAGAGTGGGAAAGGGTAAAAAAACGCAGATCAACGCAAATTGGTAAAATTCATCTGCGTTAATCTACGTGCATCTGCGGTTAAGAAATCCCTCAAATCCTAAATGAAAGTGAAATAAGGTTGATCCAGATTCAAATCCATCACCCCTTGCACCGTGGCAATTAAATCATCGGATTCACCGGGTTTTTTGAGGAAAATGCTAGTCGCATTTCCCGAAACCGACAGCGAATAATTGCCCTTAATTCCCGAAAGGACGATCGCATCCTCAGCAGACTTAAAGTCACTAATCACAGCATTACCATCACCAGAGTAGTAGATTTTATCACTATCTCCCAGCAAGAAACGGTCTTTACCTTCCCCGCCAGTCAAAGTATCAAACTCCCCTACTCCGGGGTTAGTAGCACTCGGATCGATACCTGCTAAAGTATCATCCCCAACGTCACCGCTAACAACATCATTACCGCTGCCGCCGAGCAAGAAATCATTATCTAACTGACCGAAAATGCTGTCATCTCCAGCATCACCGCCGAGAGAATCATCGCCCTTTCCACCAAAAATTATATCGTTACCGTCTCCTCCCAAAACAACATCCAAGCCTTTATTTGCGTACAGCGAATCATTACCGCCGCCACCTAAAATGGTATCGGAAGCTTTACCGCCGTAAACAATATCATTGCCATTTCCAGCATCAATCAAGTCGGTGCCCGCATTGCCCAATAGCGAATCTTCGCCGTCATTGCCAAGGATATTATCACCACCATCTAAGCCGAAAATCGTATCGTCTCCAGCTAAACCATCCAATGCGTCAGCTTGCGGAGTTCCGAAGAACGAATCGCTAAGCGGCCCGCCACTGAAAGTAGAATCAACGGTAGTATTCGGACTCGGAATCCCAATTGCCGGTGTTAAAATTTGGGGGCCGCGAGGTGTGGGAGTTGGCGTGGGTGTGGTTGTGAGTGGGGGTAGAGATGGAGGAACAAAGCGATCGAGAATAGTATTTCCCGACAAACCTGCAACAGTTTCGATAAATCCGCTGCCGGGGCGATTGCTGGTGGGAGAATCGAAGAAATTGAGAATTTCGATGTCATCTGCGGCGTTGATTTTACCGTCTTTGTTGATGTCTACTAGCAAGCTAGTACCGCTGCGATCGACTCCAACTTGATCGGGACTTAGAAATAAAGCTGCGGTAACACCCGTGACAACCAGGCTGTCAGTGCCGGCACCTGCTTGAATTTTGCTACCAGCGGCTGTTGCGGGGTCGAGGATAAAGGTATCGTTGCCACCACCACCGGTGAGAATGTCGGCACCGCCGTTACCGATGAGGCTTTCGCTGTTGCTGCTGCCAGTGATAGTATCGGCGAAAGTTGTACCGACGATAACTTCGATACCGGTGAGAGTATCAGTACCTTCGGCTGTGGAACTTCCCGCCGCGAGATTGATATTGACGGGACTCGGCAGAGTAGCATAAGACACCGTATCGATACCGGCACCGCCGACGATGCTGTCATTGCCTTCACCGCCATCTAGAGAATCATCTCCATCGCCGCCGTCGAGAGTATCATTGTCTTCGTTTCCGAACAAAAAGTCATTGTCGGCAGCGCCTAACAGAGTATTGTTACCATTGCCGCCGTCGAGATAGTCATTGCCATCTCCTCCATTGATAATGTCAGTACCTTTACCGCCCCACAAAATGTCATCACCGGCAGCGCCTAACAGAGTATTGTTACCATTGCCGCCGTCGAGATAGTCATTGCCATCGCCGCCGTCGAGAGTATCATTGTCTTCGTTTCCGAACAAAATGTCATCACCGACAGCGCCTAACAGAGTATTGTTACCATTGCCGCCGTCGAGGGTGTCGTCGCCATCGCCGCCGTCGAGATAGTCATTGCCAGTCCCCGTACCGAAAATTAAGTCACCGCCCGCCTCACTAATCACAATGAGCTCGTCGCCGTTCAACACATCATTGCCAGCGTTGCCGAGCAGCGAATCATTGCCTTGATTGCCGTCAATCTCATCGTTGCCGGCCAATCCGTCCATACTGTCATTGCCCCTGCCACCTGGAAGGGAATCATCTCCAGGAGTCGCCTTCAGCGGAAAACTCTTGAGAATATCTGCCCCTGAGAGATTGCCGACTGTTTCAATAAAACCATCTCCTTTTTCGAGATTTGGTTCAGCGAAGAAGTCAAGAATCAACAAGTCGTCAGTCTCGTTAAAAATCCCGTCCTTGTTGAGGTCAATTTGCAAGTCGGTATCGAATTCGCCGCCCCGCGTGACGCCTGCCGTATCGGCGGCAAAGTCGATCGCCAGCGTGAGATCATTGAAAGTTAGAGTATCGGTGCCGCTGTCGTCAGCAATGATGCTGCCCCCTGCGGAAGTAGCATTTAACACGTAGAAGTCATTGCCGGTGCCAGCTACTAGATAGTCGGCACCGCCACCGCTTTCTAGGGTATCGTTACCGTCATCTCCGTAGAGTTCGTCATCGCCAAGGCCGCCGTTGATACTGTCGTTATCTTCACCGCCTTCTAGGATATCGTCGCCGTCACCGCCTTCTAGGGTATCGTTGCCCTCATCTCCGTAGAGTGAGTCATTGCCAAGGCCGCCGTTGATACTGTCGTTATCTTCACCGCCTTCTAGGCTATCGTCGCCGTCACCGCCAGAAATAGAGTCGTTGTCTTCGTACCCAAATAAAGAGTCATCGCCGGCATCTCCTGTGAGGGTGTCGGCATCGTTTCCGCCGAAAACTTCGTCCTTGCCGTCGCCGCCGGAGAGCAAATTATCGCCCTCTTCATCGTATAGGAAGTCATCGCCAACATCTCCTGTGAGGGTGTCGGCACCGTTTCCGCCGAAAACTAAGTCATTGCCGTCGCCGCCGGAGAGCAAATTATTGCCGAATTCATCGTATAGGAAGTCATCGCCAACATCTCCTGTGAGGGTGTCGGCATCGTTTCCGCCGAAAACTTCGTCCTTGCCGTCGCCGCCGGAGAGCAAATTATTGCCGAATTCATCGTATAGGAAGTCATCGCCAACATCTCCTGTGAGGGT
>NZ_JAUBOV010000018.1:0-38984 GCF_036700405.1 Microcoleus sp. T3_D1 | reverse complement strand
GTCGGCACCGTTTCCGCCGAAAACTTCGTCATTGCCGTCGCCGCCGGAGAGCAAATTATTGCCCAATTCATCGTATAGGATGTCATTTCCCGCGCCGCCAAAGAGGCTGTCGTCACCATCCTCGCCATTTAAGGAGTCATCGCCGGGAGTTCCCCGTAATATTCTCCCCGGAGTTGGTGTTGCCGGAGTTGGAGTTGGTGTTGCCGGAGTTGGAGTTGGTGTTGCCGGAGTTGGAGTGAGAACCAGGAAAATGTCCTCACCACGCAGGTTGCCGACGTTGAGGAAGGGGCTGCTACTAGCCAAGAAAAAGTCTTCAATGGTCAAATCATCCGGCGATTTTAGCTTGCCGTCCTCGTTGAGGTCGATCACCAAATCGTCACCTCTTTTATTCATCCCCTTCTGCGATTTTGCGGGGAGGGTGTTTGTCAGGGTGGCGTTGTCGAGGATTAAATTATTGGCGACACCAACAGCTTTAATTTTGCTGCCTGCGGCTGTCTTGGCATCGAGGATGTAAGTAGTGTCTCCCATGATTCCCACTAGGGAGTCGCTACCGCCGCCGCCGATGAGGGTGTCGCCGGTACCGGAGGCGATGAGGGTGTCGCCGGTACCGGAGGCGACGAGGGTGTCGTTGCCGCGGCCGCCCCAGAGGGTGTTGGGTGCTTCGTTGCCGACTATTGAGTCATCTCCGTCACCGGCGAAGACATTCTCGATGATGCTGTCGGGGTCGATGGTCAGGGTTTGAGTATCAGGGAGTTGTTGGCCTGTAACTGTGCGGCCTGGTAGGGTACTTTCTCCACCGCGCTTTAGGTTGATAATAACGTCGTCAGTGATGGCGGCAACGTTGATGATGTCGTTGCCGCCGTTGGTGTCGCTGAGAGTTTTGCGGGCAGCATCGTTTGTATCGGTGAAACTTGCGAACTCGTTGGTATAGATGTAGGTGTTGTCGTTAATGATGTCGTCGCCGTACAGCCGTAAAGTTGCCTCTTTGAGTTTGCCGACATTGTTGCCGCTGGTGAGAATGTTTATCTTGTCATCGGGGGAGTTTTCATAGACATAGGGCTGACCCGTATTTTTGAGGTCGTTGGTGGCGCTATTATCGGAAATGTTCAGCGTCCAATCGCCAAGGCCGGTTTCTCCCCAGTGGCGGGCGCTGCTGAAGGTGTAGCTAACAGTTGTGCCTTTGAAACCGTAGTCTTCTTTTGCACGGCCGACCTCGGTGTAGTAAGGGAGACGATCGAGAATGATACTCTCGGTTTTATCGGGAGATGTCAGCTTGACTACTAAGTCTTGAAATTGACCGTGCTCGATATTCAAGTCTAGTTCGAGCTTGTCGATGTTGATGCCTTGAGTAATCTTGAAGGTTTGATTGATTCCTGCGGGATTATTGTCGGGGATATCTACCCCCGATTCTGGCAGGGTCAAATTGGCAATTTGAACTTTCTCATTTACCGCAGTTGCCGCTTCATTTTTGGCAGTTCCAGATTGCAATTGCCAAGTTTCAGCCAACCGCACTGCTGCTGTGGCATCGACTAATCCGAAGCCGTAGTCGTGATTGACGTGGAGTCCGCCACCGTTCCAGTTTTTAGCACCGTTGAATGTCCAAGCGTCCTTACCAGAGTCATCTTTCTGGGCATTGGGGTCATTTTTGCGGGCTGAGTAAGCCAGGATTTCCTGAACGTCGCGGTAGCCGAGTTTGGGATTGGCTTGCAACATTAAGGCTGCAACGCCGGCAACCATCGGCGCCGCTGCTGAGGTGCCGCCAAAGCCTGCGTGGTAGTCAAGCTCCTTAAAATCGCTCAGATTATCTTTTCCATTATTTGCATTGGTTACCCCCTTTTTCGCTCGCTCGTTGAGGCGTGGCGCGCTTGCTGTTTGGCTCTTGTTGTTGGAGCCATTATTGCCACTATCTCGAGTAGGGCTACTGTGGGTGTTGTAGCCATCATTGCCGATACGATCGACGGTAGCGATACTGGTGGCCTGGTCGCCGAAGGCTGAGACTAAGAGTGGTGCACCCGGAGTGCTGTATGGGGCCACAACTCCTTTATTGTCGATCGCTGCTACAGCAATTACATAGCGGCTGTTCTCGTAACTGCCTAAGTTGACATTTCTCCCCCGCTTTCCTGCTCGTTGCAGATTGGGGTCTGGGTTAACCTCTTGACGGTCGTTTCCCCCGGCCCAGGTAAATACTGTGCCCAACCCCCTGCGGCCGGCAGTGACGGCCTTTTCGATCGGTTTTTCGTAGGCAGGGTTGATGTGGAAATGGTGGACACGAACCCAGCTATTGTTGGAAACGTCGAAATCAACTTGGCTTGCCAGGCTAGCGGTCTGATCCTTATCATTAAAGCTGAAACTGCTGATGCTCGCTACTCCGTAAGCAACGCCGACGGTGCCGACTTCATTTCTTTGTGCTGCAATAATGCCAGCTACAGGGGTGCCATGCTTATTATTATCTGCCGGGTTGAACCCTGTTTTGGCTGGCAGGTCTGGGTGATTGAGATCAACACCATCATCAACGACGCCTACTTTGATGCCTTCGCCGGTATACTCTGGCCACAGAGGGACTACATTGAGATCCATGCCTGGATTTGGGTCAATTTTCCTGCCTTCGATGTTTGTCTGTCCGGTGTTGAGCAGCCACCACTGATCCTTAGCTAGGGGATCTTGTAAGTCATCTGAGTCGTTCGGCAATTTGATAGCCATAAGAATGATCTCCTGATAATTTTCTTACCTGCTTCTGAAAGCGAGTGGATCGGAGAAGAAGGCGATATCATCTGCCATGAGATGATATCGCCTTCTCGCTGCATCCCCCTTCAGATAGATTTTTTTATAGATCGGTGGCAATGGCTAAACTAATTCCCCGGAAATAAAAATTCCCTGTTACAGTTCACAAATATCCAACTGCGTATAGAACCCAAGCGATCGCGGGTTGACTTTCGCTATCTCTATTATTGCTGTCGGTGGCTGTTTGTAGAAGTCGGAAAAGTCGGATCTTCAAGTCCCAAAAGTCGGAAAAGTCGGATCTTTGGCGATGAGGGTGGTTGAGGCTTGACTTTTGACGGTTGTTGTGTGACAGGAATTGAATTTGCCAAAAGGGCGAAAGAATCCTCAGCAAAGTGAATCTCAACAAATCAGGGAAGTAGTTCTTCCGTACTTGTTATGGTAAATCGACTGCTGTGAGCCCTTCGACTGCTATGAGCGATCGCTAGCAAGATATCAAATGGGTTCTATAAACATATAGAATTAATCTGCGTTAATCTGCGTGAACCTCCGGTTAAAAATTAGTTATATTTTGCCAAGTCGAAGGATTTTTCGCTAAAGTGCGATCGAGCAGACAATTCTCAGGTCATCTACGCTATTTATGCCGTACATAACTATCCCTAAACAATTTAGGGAACCTTCCAGGGTCATCAAATCTCAACTTTTTTTACGGCCCAAACGCCTAGCCATTTTTGAAGCTTGTCTGATCGGTTTAATTTCAGGACTCGCTGGGGTTTTGCTCAAATCAGGAGTCGGATGGCTGGGCAGTTGGCGAGTTGCTACCTCGACAGTAATTCCAGCTTGGATATTACTGCCGGGCGTCGGTTTATGCGGCGGGTTGCTGACAGGTTTCTTGGTTGAGCGTTTTGCTCCCGAAACTGCCGGCAGCGGCATTCCTCACGTCAAAGCTGCTCTCGGCGGAGTCAATCTTTCCTTAGATTTGCGAGTAGCTGTCGCCAAACTTCTGACGACTATTTTAGCAGTTGGTTCCGGTTTAACTTTAGGAAGGCAAGGCCCGACTGTGCAAATAGGAGCATCTTTGGCAGGCTGGATAGGTCACTTGATGCCAACTTCCCCAGACTACCGCCGACAATTGATTGCTTGCGGTGCTGCTGCGGGATTGGCTGCTGGTTTCAATACTCCCATTGCAGGAGTTTTGTTTGTAGTTGAAGAACTGCTGCACGATGTTTCGGGATTGACTTTAGGGACTGCAATTATCGCTTCATTTATCGGTGCAGTTGTCTCGCAGCTTTTGGGCGGCGATAGTTTAAATTTGAACCTTCGCGCGTACCAAAGCAGTTTTGAGGCTCAGGAAATCCCGTTCTACATACTGTTAGGAATTTTAGCAGGATTGCTGGGAGCTTTGTTCACGAAAGGGATTATTGCTAGCTTGCAATTTAACAGGCGCACCCTCAAATTAGCTTTGCCCGCGCGAGTGGCTCTAGCTGGCATAATCTGCGGTTCAGTAATAGCTTTTCTCCCAGAAACTTTCCGCAACAATACGGGTTTGCGGGAGTTTCTGCTGACCGGCGAAGCAAGCGGCATAACGAGTTTAATTGCTTTTGTAGCTCACTTTTTTCTAACTATTATTTCCGCTGCTTCTGGAGCTCCGGGAGGATTGTTCTCCCCTTCCCTAGTTATGGGTTCTGCACTCGGTCACATGGTAGGCATTGTGCAGGCAGATGTCCTGGGCGTTGGTTCGCCAGTAACTTACGCTTTGGCGGGAATGGGAGCGTTTTTTTGCGCGGTTACTAGAGCGCCGATTACTTCGGTAGTAATTGTGTTTGAAATTACGGCGGATTTCAAATTAGTGCTGCCTTTGATGATCTGTTCTGTAGTTGCTTATTTAATGGCAGAAAAGGTAGAAAGTGGCTCGCTGTACAATCACCTTTTGGAGTTTAACGGTATTCAACTGACGCAGGCACAAGCTGCCAGCAATACTTTGAGCGACTTGCACGCAGATGACGTGATGCAGCGCCGAGTTGAAACTCTTTCGAGTCTGCTGACTTTCGATGAAGTGATGCAGGCTTTTTCGCGATCGCACCACCGAGGATTTCCAGTAGTTGAAGATGGCAAATTAGTCGGAATTGTCAGTCAAACCGATTTGGCAAATGCCAGCGATCGCAATTTGTCCGGCAACTCGCTGCTTAAAGAATTTATGACTGTACAGCCGATCGCAGTCAAAGCAAGGGATACTTTAAGCGAGGTTCTGTACAGGCTCAACAACTACAATATCAGCCGTTTGCCAGTCGTAGAAGGTCGGCGTTTGGTGGGAATTATTACCCGCAGCGACATTATCCGAGTTGAATCCGATCGCCTCAGCGGAGAAACAACCCAGGGCCCGCACCCAGAACCTTCCTATGTTGTCTATCAAACCCGGGCTCCGCAAGTCGGAAACGGCCGGTTATTAGTGCCGCTTTCTAACCCCCAAACAGCACCCGCTTTGCTGCGGCTGGCGGCGGCCATTGCGCGCGATCGCAATTACGAATTAGAATGCCTGCAAATCATCATAGTACCGCGCAACAGTTCCCCCTCAGAAAGCGCAGTGCGGACAACCAAAAGCCGCCGCCTGCTACAACAAGCCGAGCGAATAATTCGCAATTGGAACTTGCCGGTACACACCCAAATACGGGTAGCTCACGACGTGCCTAACGCGATTTTGGAGACAATAAAGGAGCGACATATCGATTCAATTTTGATGGGCTGGCAAGGCGAATTTTCCACAAAAGGACGCATTTTTGGCGATGTGGTGGATACCGTAATTCGGCAAGCAGGCTGCGAGGTTATTTTGGTAAAGTGGAGCGAAAAACTATTAGCAACACGCAAGAAAAATGAGTTTTCCCCTACTTTCAGCGGACGCAAATATGCGTCTATAGAATGGGAGTTAAATCCCGAAAAAGTTGACGGCGCAGATAATCCCCCATTGGCGATATCCTCAGATTCATCAGCGACTCCAGAGACTGAACTTTCCCCGCCGAATTCAGACATTCCAGGGCCAGAATTGGGACTGCACACGCTGATGGGTTTGCACCGCTGGTTGGTTCCTATTCGCGGCAGTTACAAGCAAGCTGCGGCTTTGCGGCTGCTACCTGCTTTGGTGGCTGCGAGTGCTGTACCGGAGATTAAATTGTGTCAGGTTCATCAGCCTTCTGTTGCAGAACCAGATCGCGGAGAATTAAAGCAAGCGGCGGAGTTTATCAAGCGCCGGGTTAGCTGTTCGATAATAGCGACTTCGGTTTGCGCTAAATCGGTTTCTGATGCTTTAATTGATTTGGCTCAGAACGATCAGTGCGATGCGATCGTCCTGGGAGCGAGCCGCGAAGGGCTGCTGAAGCAGGTGATTCACGGGAATATCCCGGAAGCTGTGGCGCGCGGGTGCGACTGTACAGTCATTTTAGTGCGATCGGCCTCTTAGCTAACCAGACGGGAATCCCCCTTCTTCCTAACATCTGTTAAATCTCACATCTTGCACCATTCTCAAGAACAGGCAAGATGCCTGTTCCACAAAGAGTGAATTTTCTTGTGGAACAGGCATCTTGCGTTCCACAAAGAGTGAATTTTCTTGTGGAACAGGCATCTTGCCTGTTCATAAAAAGCTTATTGAGAATGGTGCAACATCTCAGTGGGGTCGGGCGGGTTTATAGAACCTATTTGCAAGCTTTAAGGCTGTTGGCGAACCCGCCCCTACGGCTAATGGAGAATGGTGGAATATCTCTGTTAAATGCGTTGCAGAATTTCCTTCTTCTTATGGCAGCCAAAAATCGGGAATGAATGTTTTAGTCAAACTGCGAGTAAACTGATTAATCTTTCGCCCGATTTGAATGTGCGGTTCGTCAGCTTCCACGGGAATAATTGCCGCTTTTTTCCCAAGTCCGAAACGCGAAATTACCAAATTAGCCGCTTCCAAACCAGTAACATAAGCTTTTTCCTGCGACCAAGAACCGTGGCGGGTGACAACCCAATCGCCGCTCATCAATACATTATCATAACTTGTTACCGCAGGCAATAAATATTGATAGCTGCCAGGGGCAAAATGCGTCACAGCCCGCGACAGCCGAATCGCGCTGCTGTCAATTACTTTTGCCTCCCGAAAAGCGGGGATGCAAGTCGCTAAATCCCGCTGAACTAAGGAAACAATTTCCTCATCTTTTAGGGGAATTAATTGATTTGCGTGATAAAAGTCAGCTTCGACAACTGTTCCCGGTTCGTCTCGAAATTCGTCGTGCAAAGCATTCAAATCAAAAAACGTCCAACCTGTAGTTGAACTAAATCCAAAACAGGCATTAGAAGGCAGGGGAATGTCAATTTTTCTGTCAAACCACAGGCGAACAGCTAACACGTCAACTGCACCCAAATTCATCGCGTCCCGAAACTCTTGGCGGCTTTGCAAAGCGGGGCTGCTGCTGATTATTTTTTGCATTCCCGTGACGCCAACTGCAAAAATAACTGCATCTGCCTCGAAGGTTTCTTCACCGCAAACAACGCCTGTGGCTCGGTTGTTGCTGTCCACTATTAAATCAGTAACTCGCTGCTTTGTCAATACTTTTGCACCGAGTTTTTCCATGCGATCGACCCACGGGCGAAATATTTTTTCTCCGACTGTTCCGCGACACCAAACTACATCAAAATCCGGTTGGTGTGCTAATATGAAATAATAAAGCATTCCCAAAGCTGCGGCGGCAGAACATTGTTCTCCGGGTGCAAATAAACCTACTAATAACATAGGCTCAAAAGCATCGCGGTACAGTCTTGCAGAAACGCCAAACTGTTTGAAGAGCTCGCGGGCTGTGACGCGATCGTACCTGCGCCAAGCTTCGTCGGAATTGTCGAAATCTAGGACGGCGTAGAGTAAGGGTAAGGCGGAAAGCCGATCGACTAATGGCAGCCTTTTAAATCTGGTGTAAAGAAAGGTTCCTAACGGTGTGGGAAGCCGCGGTTCGTCCTGAAAAATCGGCGATTCTACTTCCAATCCCGCCGGTGAATACTGACAAGAACGAGTCCAAGGCGTGAAGGGATCGAGTCCTAATTCCTTGACTAAGGAAAAGATATTTTTGTAGGGATACCAGAAGCCATGAATCCCAGCTTCTACGGAACGCCCGCCGGCGGTTTTCCACCCTGCAACTAAGCCACCCGGATAAGGGCCTGCTTCTAGCAGGGTGACATCATAGCCTTGCTGGGCTAGGTGATAGGTAGCGCCTAAACCGGCCCATCCTGCACCGACGACGACTATTTTTGGGGTTGACGATTCTGCTGACATTGCGTACCTCTTGATAATTTATTAATGATGACATAATTCAGAAAATGCGGATTTGATATAAAATGTGTTGCATTATGTGATAAATTTGGCTTGAGTGAATAATGGGTGTCAAAAACCGCCAGCAAACTAACCTGTTGCTGCTCTTATTTCCCGCTACCGCATGGCTGATGGTTTTCTTCATTTTGCCCGTGCTAATTGTACTGTTGTACAGTTTCTTAGAACGCGGTACTTACGGCGGTGTTACTTGGATATTTACTCTCAGCAACTACCAGCGTTTGTTCAGTGGACTTTTCTTAGGAGTAATTGGGCGATCGCTCTGGCTGGCTTTTCTAACAACTGCTGCTTGCTTGTTAGTTGGCTATCCCCTGGCATTTTTCATCGCCACCCGTTCTCCTCGCTGGCGAAATGCTTTGCTTTTGCTGGTAATTATTCCATTTTGGACTAATTTTTTAGTGAGAACCTACGCCTGGATCATACTCTTGCGTAGCGAAGGAGTAGTTAACACGGCCTTGCAAAGCCTGCAAATTATTAGCGAACCGTTAAATTTGCTTTTTACGCCTTTCGCTGTGGCGATCGGTCTTATTTACGGCTATTTACCTTTCATGGTTCTGCCTTTATATTCTAGCATAGAACGCTTCAATTTTTCATTGGTAGAAGCCGCTCACGATTTAGGGGCAAATGATATCCGCACTTTCTGGCGCGTTTTTTTACCGTTAACAACTCGCGGGATTGTTGCAGGCTCAATTTTGGTTTTTGTTCCCGCTGTCGGCGCTTTCATCACACCGGATATATTGGGCGGATCTAAAACATTTATGGTGGGAAATTTGATTCAAAATCAGTTTATGAAAGCCCGCGATTGGCCTTTTGGATCGGCGCTTTCTATGCTGTTGACGGTAATCATATTGATTCCGGTGTTAATTTACTTCCGCGTGTCTGACGAAACTTAAACAGGTAGATTGAGATTGACAGTTGGGTGGGGGCGGGTTTATGAGATTATTGGTCTTAGGCACAGATTGTCTGTAAAACCCGCCCCTACAGGCGAACTTATTTTTGACTAATGACTAAACTAGATATACTCGTGCGGGCGATCGGCAAAAAGTGGCTTTGGGTACAAGCTGTACTAGCATTAGCCTTTCTTTACTTGCCAATTCTCATCTTAATTATTTACTCCTTTAACGCCTCCAGATTCAATGCCGTTTGGCGCGGCTTTACCCTCGATTGGTACCGCAGTTTGTTTAGCAATGCAGGCGCGACGATTGCTACGAGTAGCAGTGCCGGAATCTGGACAGCACTCAACAACAGCTTGCTAATTGCAGCTATTTCGACTGTGCTAGCAAGCATTTTTGGTACAATGCTCGCCCTAGCGCTGGAACGCTTTCATTTTCCGGGGCGCAAAGCCGTAGAAGCTTTACTGTTTTTGCCGATTATCATGCCCGAAATTACGATCGGCATTTCGCTGCTAGTTTTCTTTACCCTAGTATTTCGGATCGTAGAAAATCTCACGGGAATTCGCCTGAATCTCGGCTTACCTACCGTAATTATCGGTCACATTGTCTTTAATATTTCCTTTGTGACTATTACTGTCAGGGCGCGTTTGGCGGAACTCGATCCTCAATTAGAACAAGCAGCTTTTGACTTAGGCGCTAACGAATGGCGGACTTTTTGGCGCATCACTCTCCCTCTAATTTGGCCCGCTATTTTCAGCGCTGCACTGCTGGCTTTTACTCTGTCGCTAGACGATTTTGTCGTGACCTTTTTTACCACCGGCGTCGGTTCGATGACGCTGCCCTTATTTGTTTATGGCATGATAAAATTTGCAGTTACGCCAGCGATTAATGCCATTTCAACTTTGATGTTGTTGGCTTCATTGTTGCTGGTTGTATCATCGTTAAAAATTCAGAAAAGTTAAAAAAATTGCTTTCTGTGTCATAATTATTTTTGTCTGCAACTAACACAACCTATGAAACGCCTGCTGACTTTCCTACTTTTGTTTGTGATGAGCGCAACGGTGGCTTTCGGCTGTAGCCCCACAGGTGGCAACCAACAAGTGCTCAGCATTTACAATTATGCCAGTTATATCGCCCCAGAAGCGATCGCCCAATTCGAGAAAGAGAACAATGTTAAAATTCAATACGACACTTTCGAGAACAGCGACGCACTCTATGCCAAACTCAAACAGGGAAACCCCGGTTACGACTTAATATTTCCCGCCGATTACATGGTGAAAATCATGATAGCAGAAAATCTAATTGAGCCGCTGAATTTAAACAATATTCCCAACCAAAAGAACCTAGAACCTAAGTTTATAAATCAAGCTTTTGACCCTGGGAATAAATATTCCCTGCCCTACCAGTGGGGAACGATGGGAATTGGCTATAACGCGAAAACAATCCAGGGAGAAATTAACAGTTGGGCGGCGATGTTCGATCCAAAATATACCGGAAAAGTGGCGTGGCAAGACGATGCCAGATACACATTTGCAGGAGTTTTAATGTATTTAGGATTTGATCCAAATACAACCAATCCTGAAGAAATTAACAAAGCCCGCGATTTGCTGATTAAAAGTAACAATATCATTGCAGCTTTTGTCCCCGACACCGGGCAAAATATGCTAGATCAAGGAGAAATAAATCTGACAATGGAATGGAGCGGCGATATTTTCCAAGTGATGAAAGAAAATCCTAATATCCGTTACGCTATTCCCAAAGAAGGAACAATCATTTTTTCGGACAACATGGCAATTCCCAAAGGTGCGCCCCAGAAAGAGTTAGCGGAAAAATTTATTAACTTTATTTTGCAGCCCGAAGTAGGCGCCCAAATTTCCAATTTTACCCAGTTCGGATCGCCCAACAAAGCAGCAATCGATCGAGGTTTAATCGCCCCGAACGATTTGAAAAATCCTCAAATTTACCCGCCGGCTGAGGTGTTTGACAAAATGAAATTATTGCAGGATGTCGGGAAAGCAACTGCATTGTACGATCGAGCTTGGACGGAAGTTAAAGCAGGGGCTGGAAAGTAGATCTAAAACAGGTTTCTGCGGGGGCTGGTTCACTTAAGTTTTGAGTTTGCATGGGAGTTGCACCATCGTCAAGAACGGGCAAGATGCCCGTTCCACAATAAAATTAAGTTTTGTGGAACGGGCATCTTGCCCGTTCCTAAACAAGTAATTTAGAATTGTGCAAGATATCAGTTTAACCAGACTCGAACTCAAATTTTTATTACTCACACATACTAACAGAATGCACGCTGTCGAAGTTTTAGAAGTTTCCAAAGTATTTAAAAGTGTCCGCAGTCAAGATTTCTTAGCTGTAGACAACATCAACCTGCAAATTTACGATCGAGAATTCTTTTCTTTACTCGGCCCTTCGGGCTGTGGCAAAACTACAACTTTGCGAATGATAGCTGGTTTTGAAATTCCCACAGCAGGCGAAATTTATATTCACGGCCAACCGATGCAAAATCGCCCGCCATTTCACCGCCCAGTAAATACGGTATTTCAAAACTATGCTTTGTTTCCGCACATGACAGTAGCACAAAATGCCGCTTTTGGGTTAGAAATGGAGAATTTGCCTCAGAAAACAATTCGCGATCGCGTTGCGGAAGCCTTAGCATTAGTACAGTTAACCGAGGTAGGAAAACGCTATCCCCGCCAACTGTCAGGAGGACAGCAGCAGCGAGTAGCACTAGCAAGAGCATTAGTCAAACAGCCGTCTGTTTTGCTGTTGGATGAACCCCTAGGAGCGCTGGATTTAAAATTGCGTAAAGAGATGCAATTAGAATTGAAAAAAATGCAGCGAAAATTAGGAATTACGTTTATTTATGTAACTCACGATCAGGAAGAAGCACTAACGATGTCGGACAGAATTGCAGTGATGGATGGAGGAAAACTGCAACAAGTCGGCACGCCTGTTGATATTTATGAATATCCTAAAACGCGGTTTGTTGCTGATTTTATTGGCGACAGCAATTTTTTAAGTGGTCGAGTAGTAGAAAAGCAAAACGGTAAAATAATCGTGTTGGTTGACCAGCAGTTGCCCGTGTTAGTTGCAACAGCCGAAGATATGCCCGCTGGGAAAGTTGTCACCCTGGTGTTGCGGCCCGAAAAAGCTGCTATTTATCCGGCTAATTATGACGAGGAAAATAGCTGGCCGGGAATAGTAGAAGAGGCTATTTATATTGGCACTGATACGCGCTATACGGTGCGGTTGACTGCTAAAAGTTCGATCGCCCTTCGCCGACAAAACTTGCACAGAGATGACTTGCAGCGACACCAAGTCGGCGACAGCGTTCGAGTTGCCGTGCCGCCGGAAAGTATCTGCATTTGTTGACACTCAAGCGGGCTGAAGCCACTGAGATTCTTTGGAAGATTGAGGAGCCGATTGAAGATGTACTTCCTTCCCGGAAGAAGTAATCTACTTCTTCCTTCTGCTTCCTCCTTCTTCCTTCGCGTCTTCGCGGTTCAATAATATAGACAGTATTGGTGGTGACATACTCCCACATCAAGCTGAGTACAGCTATGATGTGGGCTTCTCAGCAGCCCGATAAAGGGTATGCAAGATTTCGTTTGTGGTACTGTTATCCATAGAACCAACTACAGAAAGATTCCCACTACGGCGTTTTATACTGGGGAAAATGCCCAACCCCAGTCTTTTTAGATTGATCGCAGCATTAATATCGCGATCTACCATCAAAGAGTTTTGCTCGTCCCAATAGTCTCGCATACTACAATCGGTGAAAATAACTTCATCCCGATAACTGAGTACCATTGAGGTATAAGCAGGTTTATGTGAAATGACGGCTGCTCCAGCTTTTCCGGCTATGTAGTCCAGCGTCGTAAAAAATTGCCCAAAGGCTGCATCTTGCCAAGACTTATTTAGTCCTGACTTAGCAGATTGACCGTTAGGAAGATAACTTCCATTATCATCTTGCTTGCTCTTATTCCGCTTCATCAAACCTTTGAGGTTTAAGTCTTCATGGAAAAAGAACTTAGCTCCCGTTCTCACCAGTTTGTGAGCGGTTTTGTAATGGAAGTCTTTACGAGAACGAGCAATTCTTTGGTGTTGCCTCGCCTCTTTTTTTGCTAATTTGCGTCTTGACTTAGAAGCGCGTTTTCGTTTGTTTCGCTTCGTTGAAATGCGATCTAATTTAGATTGATTTTTTCGGAGCGGTTTTAATGAGGGTAATTTCTCTCCTTCAGATGTGGCAAGGTAGACATCTTCGTGCAAAACTGCATCCAAGCCAATTGAGTTATCCCAAGTCGGAGTAAGTAGTTCTGGTGTAGATTCAGGAACAGAAGCGTCTTCAAGATTTAACTGAATAAACCAACCGTCAGCTTTCCTGGTGACACTAACTTGTTTGACAATAAACCCATCTGGAGTTCGGCGGTGCATCCTAACTTTTACAACTCCCAATTTGGGTAATCGAAGGTAAAACCAGTTCTTGCGAATTAATTTAATCCAATCATCACCCGCAGTTGGGAAAGTCATAGTGCGGTAGTCAGCCTCGGTTTTAAATCGAGGTCTGCCAGACTTTCCACCTTTACTGTTACCGACAATAAACCGTTCAAAGGCTTTGTCTACTCGCTTAGAGACATCTTGCAGTACGGTTGAATCTACTTGCTTAAAATCCAACAACTCACCACTATGGACTACTTTAACCACATCTTTTTTGAGAATTGGCAGTTGTTGTTTTTGGTGGTAGTAATTTGGTTTCTCTCTGGGAGCGGCAATGCTGGTTATCAAGGGGCAAGCGTTTACAGTAGTGCGATTCTTTTCCCACCAATCAAATCTATCCCCTAACTGGCGGTTATACCAATAACGGCAAATTCTGAGCCATTGGTTGAGGGTTAGCTTTTGATTGGTGTCGGGATAGAATTGGTACTGGTAGGTCCCTTTCATTGGATCACAGCCGATACGTATCAATTAGTCTTAATTTAACATAAAATCATTGAACAAGTCAAAAAATTATTTTGTTCGTCTCGTCATCCACCCGCCCACTGCTCAAAGCTATGCTTTGAGATTGTGA
Organism: Microcoleus sp. T3_D1; assembly: GCF_036700405.1. Taxonomy (NCBI): domain Bacteria; kingdom Bacillati; phylum Cyanobacteriota; class Cyanophyceae; order Oscillatoriales; family Microcoleaceae; genus Microcoleus; species Microcoleus sp. T3_D1. The sequence continues at coordinate 24,946 of NZ_JAUBOV010000018.1, read as the reverse complement.
ACTGGTGGAATCCTCGTCTCACGCGACGAGTCATCCCACACTAACCTCGATCGGTATAGTGTGGGCATTCCCGTCTGTTTAGCTAAACTCGCGTTTGACTTTGCAAAATTTCCTCCAACAGCCGCTCTTGACTTTTCGCCGGTTCCTTGCAAGTCAAACACTCGCAAACTAACCCGATAACCCCTTCAGGCAAATCAGCCTCAATCTGACAGACAGCAGTCGGATAATACTGAGAAATCAACCCAGCAATTCGATCGGGAGTCGTGCGAATCAGGGTAGAATGCTGATACCAGTCGATCGCCGAAAGTAGACTCGGACAAGCTTGCGGAGCATCTTGTACGATACTGCTGAAAGCTTGCAAAGCTTGCTCAGCGCGATCGAGATATTCTAAATTCGGGCCCAACAGTGCGAGGCGAACCAAAGAGGCGATCGCAATTCCATTCGCCGCCGGAGTTGCATTGTCTATATAGCTGCGTTCCCGCACCAACAAATCTCCGCTAGCATCCTTAGCAGTATTGTAATATCCTCCCAATTCCACGCTCCACAAAAACTCATCAAATTCTTCTTGCACCTGCACAGCTTTCTCCAACCAAAACTGAGAATTCGGCAACTGTTTTGCCTCTTCCCCGTTGCCTAAAGTCAAACTCGCTTGATGCAAATCCAACAAAGCTTTCACAAACAAAGCATAATCTTCCGACTGCGCGGTAAGAGCAGAGTGTCCGTCATAATTCAACCGCTGAAACCGCCCATCCGTCCACTGATTGTCTAACATAAAATTAGCCGCTTTCACAGCTAATTCCAGATATTCCAAATTTCCAAAAACAGCCGCAGCGCGGGCCAAGCCCGAAATCATTAAGCTATTCCAAGCCGCAATCATTTTCGTGTCAGTAACTGCGGGAATTCTACCCGGCCAAGTGTCGTTTTTAGCTTCTTGATTGTTGCGGGCTGGCGGAAAGGTTTTTACAGTATCGCGATTGCCACCGTAGCGAACAGCAAAGAGTTTAGCCAAAGCCGTTTCTACCGTGTCGCTCAGTTTTCCCGGATGGCGGCGCTGCAATACATTCTTGCCTTCAAAATTGCCGTTGCGACTAACAGTAAACTGTGCTTTTATTTCTGCCAATTCCTCAGCAGTTAATAGTTGTTCCAGTTCCGCATAAGTCCAGACATAAAATGCTCCTTCTTCCGGTTCAACTTCTTCAGAAGTATTAAAGCTGTCAGCATCCTGTGCAGCATAAAAATAACCTGTCGGCGCAATCATTTCTCGCTTCAACCATTCTACTGTCCCCGCGATCGCAGTTTCAAAAGCGGGTTCTTGTATTCCCGCGCTCCACAAATTTGCTAAATACTCAACAATTTGACCGTTGTCGTAGAGCATTTTTTCAAAGTGTGGCACAGTCCAAGTCGCATCAACCGTATAGCGGTGAAATCCGCCTCCTACGTGGTCGTAAATGCCGCCCAATGCTAAGTCTAATCCGCGCTGAGTGCAGACTTGTTTGCTGTCGTATTTTGATTCAAAATTAAATCGCGTTCCCCGCAGTGCTAGCTCAGCATAAGGTATCATCGGAAAACTGGGGCCTGGGTTGCTGCCCGCAACAATTCCGGTGTTGAGTTCTAAGCCTTTTTGGAAGAGTTCGCGATTTAATTCGGCGGTTACTCCTGACAGCGCTGCCGTCTGTTGGAGGTTGCCTAAAATCTCTGCTTTGAAGGCTTCTACTTTGCCTTTTTCTGTGTCGTAAAAGCGGCGAATTGCTTGCAAAACTTCTAAAAATCCCGGCCGTCCGTAGCGCGGTTCTACGGGGAAATAAGTGCCTCCGTAGAAGGGAACTCGCTCGTCGGGAGTGAGAAAAACGTTGAGCGGCCAACCGCCTTGACCGGTCATCATTTGCAAGGTTTGCATATAAATGCTGTCGATATCCGGGCGTTCTTCGCGATCGACTTTTATCGGTATAAAATGCGAATTCATGTATTGGGCGATCGCGCGATCGGAAAATGCTTCTCCTTCCATCACCGTACACCAGTGGCAGCTAGAGTAGCCAATTGACAGGAAAATCGGTTTATTTTCGCTTCGGGCCGTTTCTAGGGCTTCGTCGCACCAGGGCCACCAGTCGATCGGATTTTCGGCGTGTTTCCGCAGGTAAAGGCTTTGGGATTGAGCAAGACGGTTGACCATAATCAAATCTACTTTTACTCGTGCTGGGTAAGCTTGTCAGTCCTCTAGCAGTTTAGCGCGAGATGTTTTAGTTGAGTTGTTGCTGATAATTATGTTTTAATATTAAGGCTGATTATCTCGATCTAATATGAGCTTATCATCTCGGAGAACCTTCAATCAACAGCTAGGACAATTTTTGCTGAGTGCTGCTGTTCCTCCTGCTGTTATCAAACTGAGCCAAACTGAATCCTCGGATCAAGCTTTATTAGAAACTAATCTTAACAATTTCCTGGCTAAAGCAGACCCAGAAATAGAATTATTAGTCCCGACCTTTTTAGGTAACGACAAGCGTCGGTTCTACGGCAGAGGTGTTCCGAAAAGCTTGAAGTTAATCGACAAATTTCAACTCGGCAGCGGCCGGACTTTTCTGGGAAGGCGGTCTGTAGTTTGGAGCGGTGCCGGTTGGACTGGACAGCCGACAATTACCAGAGACGGGGGAAAAACTTATTTAATTATAGGTGCTTATGACCACAATTTGCGAAAAATAGATATTGCTACCAATAAAGAAGTTTGGCGCTATAAATTTGATGATGTAATCAAAGGTTCATCAACTATTTATATCGATCAAAAAGCTAGCGCCGAAAACAGAATTGTAATTTTGCAGGGAAGCCGCAGTGGCGGTGGTGGCAAAAGTGTTGTGCCGAGTTTTAGGGCAATATCTTTTAGAACTGGCAAGGAACTTTGGAAATTGGACATCAGGAAAACGCCCAGCTACAGCCGGGATAATGACAGCAGCGCTTTGGACCTCGGCGGTGGCGTTTTGTTCAATGCGGGGGAAAATGCGATCGGCTATTTTCTCGATAGTTCCACAAGCAATGCAAAAATCAAACAAGGCATCAAGCAGCCCCATATCTTGTCGGAAGTACAGCTTTATGCAGCAGGAGATATCAGCAAACACGGCGGCAACTTGGTAGCCGAATCATCGCCATCGAGACTCAAAGATAGAATTTTTATAGCTGCTGGTTCCGGTCACATTTACGGTATTAGCATTGCAACTAAAAAGATAGTTTGGGATTTTTATACTGGTTCAGATTTGGATGGCAGTGCTGTAATTTCTAAATCCGGTAAACTATTTTGTGCCATTGAAAAACAATACATTCAGGGCAACGGCGGAGTGCTGAAGCTGAATCCAAACAAGGAACCGAATGCCAGCGTCGAATGGTTTTTCCCGACGGGAAATCGCCGACTTTCTAGCTGGGAAGGCGGGATAATTGGCTCGGTGGCGTTGAATGACGAGTACAATTCAGGGGAGTTTCCGGCGCTGTTTGCCACAAATGCACTCGACGGCAATTTGTACATCGGTTCCCAAGATATGATTACAGGTAAAAAAACTTTTGTGCCTTGGCGAAACCAGTCTTACGATACTCCGGTAATAGTATTTAAAAAAGCGATTGGTTCTTCAATTTCGACTCCGATTTTTACCGATGGCAATAAACTGATCAGTGCGGGATACAACGGTGTTTATTTGTTCAATTTGAATTGGGAACGAGCGAAGTCGGGGGATCAGAATGCTTTGAGAAATGCTAAAGGGGAGTTTTACCGTTTGAAAGTAATAGAATCGGGAAGATTTAAGCCGGGTATGTCATTTGAGGCGACGCCGGTAGTTTGGGACGGAATTGTGAGGATTTGTGCGAGGGATGGCTGGATGTATACTTTGGGTTAGTTATTGGTATTTTGTACTTCTATCGGGAACAGGCTTTCCGGCCTGTTCCACAATAACTAGACTCTGTTGTGGAACAGGCCGGAAAGCCTGTTCCTAAAAGGGTGTTGAAATCCGCCACCTATTCCTACGTGCCGTTTAACTGCGGGAACAGGCTTTCGGGCCTGTTCCACAATAACTAGACTCTTTTGTGGAACAGGCCCGAAAGCCTGTTCGGCATCATTTGTGAATTTCTTACTCCCTCCCCGCGAGTTCGGGGAGGGTTGGGGTGGGGTAAAAAATTTACGACTCCTGCAAGGATTGATATAGCAGCCGTACACGAGTTTGATTGGTCGCTGTTGATTTTACTAACCTGGGGATTGGGATTGTCGCTGAATACTGGGAATGTCGATCGAACTGAAGGGAAAGAGTACGAAAAAGGGTTTCAGGAGTGGCGGTTGAAGAAACAGGCGGGACAGTGAAAAGCGCTTTTTATCGGTATAAGGTGCGAATTCATGTATTGGACGATCGCCCGATCGCAAAATGCTTCACCTTCCATCACCCTACACCAGTGGCAGCGAGAGTAGCGAATTGAAAAAAAATCGGTTTATTTTCCCTCCGGGCCCTTTCTGAGGCAGCGATCGCACGCACACATTTTTTTGATGACAAGCTACTCAAACCCTTACAGCCTCAAGTATTTCTACTTGCTTATCACCCGTTAAATCTTGGAATCGAGCTTTTTCGGAAAAATAATATTAACCAATTTTTAGCGAAAGCAGACCCAGAAATAGAATTATTAGTCCCAACATTTTTAGATAACGACCACCGCGCCTTCCACGGTAGACGTAGCGCTGTTTCATTCTCTTGTAGGGGCAGCCCCCGTGGCAGCCCCAATCTCTTGTAGGGGCAATCCGACCCCTACTCCCCGTGGTTGCCCCAATCCCGTGACTGCCCCAATCCCGTGACTGCCCCAATCCCGTGGCTGCCCCAATCCCACCAAATGCCTAACCAATCCAGGAATGGGTCGGCATTCTTGGCACAACCCCTACAAAAAGCTGGTTTTCCGTAGGGGCAATCCGACCCCTACTCCCCGTGGTTGCCCCGAAACAGCCCTGACGGTAGAGGTGTTCCGAAAACTACGTCCCAGAAAGTCGAGTCGTCCCTTTACTCGGTCAAAGTTCCAGCGTCACAGATAATAACGAGCACCGAAACCATTGGTCTCTAAATTGAGATGTTGCACCACGGATCGATAAGCCTGTTTTGGGCGGCCTCTCCTGCCCAACCCCCACTCCCCACAAGAAAACTCATTCTTTGTGGAACGGGCCCCAGAGCCCGTTCTTGGTAATGGTGCAACATATAAGTCTAAAAGGCGCTGGTTGCTGAATCCGAAAGCGAGAATCGACGCACCGAATATGAGCCAATATTTTGTCCTGAGTTATAGCCCACATTCCGCGACTTCCACTGTCACTATCGGTTTTTACGTATTTTTACCCAGCAATCAACCTCTCACTTAAACTTTTCTACCGTACATTCACGGAGCAAAAACTTTTTAAGGGCCTAATTTACAGCTTTAAAAGAGTTTAATCAGTAATTATGCTGTGTGACACCCCTGTTTAGGGAGCTGAGTTATAGCTTTTTTAAAAGAGAGAGAAGTCAGGACTAAAATCCGGGTGGGAGCACCCCTATTATTTGATGCACGCCATAGGAAATAGCTAGCTAGAACTCATCAATTTAGGCATTTTGCCTAAATCCCATCAGCTTATTCCCAATCTTCATCGAATCTTTATCAAAACTACTTGCATTAACTTGTGCTTTGCTTTAGATTGAATATGTGAAGGAAAAAAACCTGCTTCCAGTCAACATAAAAATAAAGGTGTCAACCATGAAATCCCAATTTAACTTAGTCAAATCTATTTTAGCTGTTGCCGGTATCGCCGCCGTTAGTGCAGTATCCGCAGCACCGGCTTCCGCCATCGGCTTGGCACCTGCCTCCGCCTTCAGCTTTGCTAATATCGTGGGTGGGGATACGCCAGGAGATGCCTATGCAAACAGCTTCTCATTTAACGTAATTGACGAGGGTACATCAGTTCTTTTTAACATCATCAACTCTGGAAATGCCGCAGCCTCTGAGATGTTTATCAGTAAAGTTTTCTTTGATGATAATAACTTTCTGTCGGGTGTGGCTAACATTTATAACAATAGTAACGTAGCTTTTAGTGGGGGTGCTAGTAACGATCGGTTGCCTCAAGGTGGTAATGGCTTCACCACAGACTATGCCTTCTCACGTAACACTGGTGCTGGTAATAGATGGGGTATCCAAGGTGGCGAAACTTTGGGAGTGAGCTTTACTGGAAATTATAAGAACGTAGTTTCCGCTTTGAATACCGGTGCCTTAAAATTAGGTTTGCACGTTCAAGCCTTACCACAGGGCCAAAGCGATGCTTACCTCAGCACCATCAGCACTAGCAATACTGAAGCTACTCCTGAACCTTTAACAATGCTTGCTGCAGCAGCCGCTGTTGGGTTTGGTGCTAAGTTCAAAAAGCAACGCGCTCAGGCTCAAAAAGCTGAATAGGCTATCATTTGAACTCGTTTTCGATTCTGGCTTGATGCCAAACTGATTACTTTATGTTCGAGCTAAAAACCTGGTTTCTTGGTGAAACCAGGTTTCTTAGTATCTGATAGCGCGCCACCGTGAAAACCCCAGACTTTGAAGCCGAACTCAGAGCATCTTATATTTGTAAAAACACTTTTTCTGCTTCCTTCCTTCTTCATCTTTTCTCCTGGCTGCTGCCTCCAATTTCTAGCGGAGGGCTGCTTTCATTGAGATGATCCCGTCAAATCGCCCCTAGACAGCGCATTTAAGAACTACCGTAAGGCTGTTTCTGAAGCATTGCCGATATATAGCAATCCCTGCAGGAGTCGTAAATTTTTTACCCCACCCAAACCCTCCCCGAACCTCAAGGCTGTTTCGGGGCAACCACGGGGAGTAGGGGTCGGATTGCCCCTACGGAAAACCCGGCTTTTGTAGGGGCGATGCCAAGAGTGCCCGCCCCCACCCACAGATGATTTCATGGGCATTTCAGGCATAGGGCTCTTGACGAGGGTTGGCCCCTACAAGAAAATGAAATAGCCCTGCCCCGAAGCCGCTCTGAGGAAGAAATTCACAAATGATTTAGGATTGCTCTAAAGACACGCTCGATTCTTGAAAAGCAGATAATCACCATTGAGCATGGCTCCAACTCTAACTCGCTCAGCCGTATTTACTCGAACCTCAGTGTCACACCGTGCGCGGTGCCAATTGCGTCTAGTCTCAAGAAATCCAAGCCTCCTTGAGGCTACTTATTTTTAATTTTTGTTGATTCACTCGCTTTTTAGTCTTTGCTTCCAGGGGCCAAGTAAGCAAGCGCTAGGCAACCCAACCAATCATTTTGAGTAGCAGTCTTTTCAATAGGTGTCCTAATGCTGAGCTATGCGTTGCCTCTGAGTCTCATCATTCATCAAATTCCAGAGTGTCTACTAACCTCATCTCAAAGATTTACAGCCCTTAAAATCCTCCGAGTCCTTTCCGTAGGAGGGGTTCAAGCTACTGAGTTGTCCACATACCCTACTATTTTTATGATATGCTTTTACAATAGTCTGGACTGTTTTTAGTCCGTAGTCTGAAACCCTCGATTTTCCGTGGGTACTTTGATTGCCGAATCGCCGGGAAACCCTTATTCTACGGTTTGCCATCAAAAACAGTCCGCAGTATGGCTCTCATCAATCAACTAATAACTAATATCTAAAATGTTCAAGAGAAAAATTTTTTGGCTCATCATTATCGCCACAGCCTTAGTAACTCTGAATATGACACTCCTGTGGAAAGTGGACGATGTTGCTCATTTTTGGATGAGTATAGTTTTTTGGTGTGCTGTGGGTTCCCTGCTTTGGGACAACCAGGATATTCTCAAACAGCGTGAGATAAAAAGTGACCTATTATCGACAATAGCAGGGACGCTATTAATAGCTTTTATTTTATTTCAAAGTGCTGGGGTTTCCAGTAAATCCGATCCTTTTTTAAGACTGGCACCTTTTTTGTCTGGTTTAGGTTTGAGCCTGCTTGCAGTAGGTTATCAGAACTTAAAACTATTTTGGCGTGAATTGGTAATACTATTTTTTCATGGCACCCCCAGTGTCATTACGTTACCTTTAGTGGATTTTGTTACCTCGCTTACTGCTAAGACTGCTTATTATTCTTTGTGGTATGTCGGTTTTAATGTAACACGTGACGGTAATTATGTTGCTTTACCGACAGGAAGGGTGTTGGTAAATGGGGGTTGTTCGGGTATAGAGGCAATGAATTACTTATTAGGTTTAGCTGTAGTTTGTTTGGTGATGTTTCCTACTAAACAAAATAAGGCTTTGGTAATATGTGTCGCTGTCCTTTTTGGTTTTATTATTAATGTTTTTCGAGTGGCGGGAATGGCATTGTTAGTTGCATCTAATCGCCTAGATTTGTTTAAATATTGGCATGAGGGTGAAGGTTCTTTAGTGGTGGGGATGATTGCGGTGGTTTTGTTTGGGATCTTTTATCAATTTATGTTGAAACGAGATAGCCAACTTAGTCAAAGTGCGGGAAATTAATTAGTTGCAATTTGAGGAAATATATCGGTTATTCGATTTCCCCTCCCATAGTCAGGAGTCTCACTCAAATGTCCGGGTGTTGAAATCCGCCAATGTCACTACCTGTCCTTTAACTGCGTCTATATCTATCATAGAAAAGATGTCAGGAATTTTAGGAAACCTGTTATGGCGACAAATGAAAGTCAAATAAGTCAAGTTTACGGTTCAGAGGATGCTCAGGGTATTTTACAGCTTGCGATCGCGCGGCGACAGGATGAAGGGGAATTATCGAGAGTGCAGCTTTTCGAGATTGCAGCGGAATTGGGCATTTCCGAACAGGATATTGTAGCGGCGGAACAGCAATGGTTAGCAACTAGAGGAGAAGTTCAAGAAAAGCTGGTTTTTAACTCTTACCGTCGTCGCAACTTGCAGAAAAATGTGACCAAGTACGGCATTATCAATACTTTTTTAGTTTTGTTTAATTTAGCAGGTTCGCACGAGCTTTCTTGGTCGCTTTTCATTTTACTAACGTGGGGATTGGGATTGTCGCTGAATGCTTGGAATGTTTATCAAACTGAAGGCGAAGATTACGAAAAAGCGTTTCAGCGGTGGCGTTTGAAGAAACAGGTGGGACAGTCTATTGGTACTGCGACGAATAAGTTTATGAAGTGGTTGCAGTCGTGATTTGCTATGGTAAAAAACGCGATCGCCCTTTTTTTTACTTCACACTCGTGAAGTAATTCGGGTTTTAACTCGTTACTGGAAAGAATAATTGTTAAGGTTTTTTCTTGAACCTCTCCCCAAGCGCGATCGCCCTTTATTGAGTTACACAATGAAGGACACTGCAATGCCGTGTCCCTACAAATATCCCTCTTTTAGTCCCTCCCGGCAGCCGATCGCATTCTCTGGGCGCGAAAAACCTAACTTTCCTGGGGCAACTTTTCCTTAGCAGCATCTTCAACCATAGGATGAATTAAAGCCGATCGGAAACCTTGCCGCATTTCCGAATTCAAATACCTGCGCTGCAAAACCTGCCATTTTTGCCAAGCTGCATAGCGATTTTCGGCCAACAAACCAGCCAACTTCGGCAACTCTTTTTTCAGATCGCGATCGACAAAATCTGTCAGAAACTCGCCTAAAACTTCACTGTCTTGAATATCGCCCAAACATTCCTGAATAGCTTTCACATCTTCGACATAAACTTCGTAAGCCTCGCTGTAAAAATCCCCAAACAGATTCATCAAATAGCGAACCCGCTTAGCTTGCTTCCGCAAATCGTGCAGAATAGTTCCCTCGGCTGCTAACTTCTCTTCGACAGCCTCAGCATTTAAATCATCAGCAACTTTAACTTTGCCATCTTCATATTTTGTACCCAGCAACCAAGCCGGATGTAGGAAAAACTCGCTGACTTGAGGTAACAGTAAATCGGGCAAAACCTCAGCAATTGGCAAATGTTCGATCGCCTGAAACTTCGGTTTTTCCAGCCAATCCTCGATCGACTGCTTCAGCGAATCGTAGCTTTTGTGCTCTAAAATCGCCCTCACCCCTTTCAAAGCCCGGTGGCGCTGTTTGAGCAAATTCGACAACGCCTTATCCAAAACTTCCTGTTCCTCAGTCGGCAAATTCGGGTAATAGCGGTTTTGGAGACTTTCGAGCATCACATCCAAATCCCTGAGCGTTCCCAGAATCCGCCCCACCTTACCAATTTTGCCTTCAGAAGCCTCTTTTGGCAAATCTAAAACCGGAGCAAAACCCGTCACAGCCGATCGCAAGCGTCTCAATCCCACGCGCATTTGATGAAGTTCTTCGGCGTCTTGGTCTTTGAGAACTCCAGCCTCGTGCGCTACACTTTTGCGGAAATATTTCTCAATCGCCTCAGAGGCTGCGTCTCCGAGAGTTTTAACTTGAGTTTTAACTTTTGCTGATGTTTTTACGTTCATGGCAGGTGTAGATTCCAGATCCCCGATCGACTTTAATTTGGATTTCAAGGCTTTGCTAGTAAAGGGTTTACATCCTAGCACACCACCCCAATTTATGACTGGCTTCCATACATGAATCTTAATATTAGGTGCTTGACAGTTTATACAAAGTCAGTATTTAGCAATCTCAAATCTTTAAATCTTCAATTCTTCAATTCTTCAATTCTTCAATTCTTCAATTCTTCAATCCAAAATCTAAAATCTAAAATCTAAAATAAAATGTCCCTCCCTCGCCCTTGAGCTAATAAAAATCGGATTTCTGGCGCGCTTTCCCAAATAGGTTAAGATCGCTGCAAACCGATGTTTATTCGCCAAAGGGTGAGAGAGGGTGCGATCGGGAGGACAAGTTTTAAATTAAATCAAGCCCGCCCAGCTTGCCCGACTTCAAAGAGGCAGTTTAGCCTTTCCAGTCTTTCTCAGATTGCTCGAGCACGTAGGTTGCTACATCGTCGATTTGTTCGGGCTTCAAGCGGCCGGCGAAAGCAGGCATAGCATTTTTGCCCTTAGTTACCTGAGTGGTAATAGCTTCGAGAGAATTCATACCGTACTTCTCAAGAGCACTCTTTTTCAAGGTTTTCATGGCCATAACCACGTTGCCGCCACCGATGTGACAAGCAGCACAGTTCGAGCTAAAGATTTTAGCTCCTTTAACCGCATCACCTGCCAAAGCAGGGCGACCAAAGCCGACGGTAAAAATTGCGATCGCTAACAGGGCGATCGATAAGAGTCTTTTCAACGCAGTTCTCCTCTAATGGACACGCAAGGGGTGATTCTTTAGATATTTTACCTGGTGAAATACCTAGCACTGACCTTTTTTACAGTGTAGGCTTCGTGTCTCGTTTGCCGTTGCTCTGTTGGGTATCTCATTACAGAGATTCGTCACTGAAGACGATCCGAGTCTTACACAGCATTTCTGGGCTTTTACACCCTTTATCCCTTCGTAGGGAACCCACGCAGAAGCCCTGTTTCCCAAGGCAAAAACTATTTTCGTACAACAAACTTGGATTGTATTTTATGGTGGGACGTGCCTTACCAACCAGCGGTCTGTTCTTTCCCCCTTTCTCTGGCAGTTGTCCTTGGCCAAGCATATTACTGCTACTGTAGCCTGTTGTTTGCAGTCGAGTGGGTGGGTCGCAACCACTTATATCTTACACATTTTTTTGCTAGAGAAACAGTAAATTGTCGCTCTTTTTCATAGACGTTGCGAAAGCTTATATCCCGACGCCCAATTGAGTACAATTACAGCGTGGGACTTACGCCAAATTAGTTAAAACAGGCGCGATCGCTCAGTTGCATCGCCTTCTTTCGAGTAATTTACCACTTTTTGGCAGTGGCAGTTCAACTCTCAAAATTATCCACGCCCCAGCCCGGAGCTTTCTGAGCAGCCCGGATCACAAAAGCCGCTAAATTTTCAATCTCAGCCTGTGGCATCCAGCTTTCCGGCACTTGGCGGCACCAAAAAGTCTCCTCAGTACCGTCATAAGTCATCGGTTCTCTCAGATACGCCACCAGACTATTGATATTGTTGCGGGGAGGCGTTGCCCCCTTGAGGTCAGCCAAAGACAGAGATATGGTCGGATCGGGCAAATTAGCTCCTCCGACGTGACAATTCAGGCAACTTTGCTCGAACAATACCTTGCCTGCAGACAAATCCTGAGCCGAAAACAAGCGAGTATGTCCCTCAGAGTCCAACTCCAGAGCCACAGGTTCGCTGGCTTGTAAATACCTATTCACGTAAGAATCGGCAGCAGCCAAAACAGGTTGAGGAGCCAACAGCACGATCGGCAAAATAATTAACATCCCCAACAGAAAGCAGACAAAAGCACCACGACGCAGCATGAGGGACTACAACCTTTTGCGAGAATCAATGAGCCGGAGGTAAATTTTAGATTTCAGATTTTAGAGCGAAAAACGACCAGCCAGCAATTATTGCCGAACTTCAGCCCTCTCCGAATCCAAAATCCAAAATCTAAAATCTAAAATCTAAAATCGATTAGCGAGCGCCTTTGCCACCAGCCCACTGCTTGGAGACAATTTTTGGCTGCAACAGAATGTGACCGGCAATCGCGTACAAATCGTCATCCGAGAGATTTCTCATCTCAGCGAAAATATCCGCGCTCTTGGTACTCGGATGCAGTTCCGAAATTTCCTCAAACCCGTCGTAAGTGGTGGGATTTTTCATAAAGTCCACCAGCGACTCAATATTATTCCGGGGCGGGTTGGCCAAAGCCAGAGTTTCCGGGCTCAAATTCACGTTCGGGTCAGTTTTGGTCATGCCCGCAGCGTGACATTGAGCGCAAGCCGAATTGAACAGGCGTTTGCCTTGCTCAACTTGTTTGAGGCTCAGCACCACTGGAGTACCCTTGTCATTCAAAGGCAGAGTGCGAAGTTCAGGACTCAGTTCGATAGCCATCGCACTGCTGACAAATAACTGAAATGTCAAGAATACAGCGGTCAGAGCAATGAAATATCTTTTAAGCATGGTTCTCCTTAAAAAAATCCGGCAAATTATTGAACGCTAAGAGATCATACCTGGCAAACAGATTTGTGTTCAAAATTCCCTGAGTCTGCAACAACTGGCGAAAGTTTGTGCAGCCATACCTTTAAAGGTAGAGGAATTTTGCGATCTAATCTGCAAGAAGTTTTGAGTCGCGCCTTTTTTCGAGAGTGGACATAATTGCCTTAACATCCTCCAAAGCCAAACGGGTTTGAGGGTGCTTGTAGGCAATTTCCAACTCGTCGCACAAGCGGATCACTTCTTCAACAGGGACGTTGAAGTCCTCTGCTATTTCTGCGATGGACAGGTCTGCAAAACCCATAATTTTTAGGTCGCTGACAGGTCAAAATTGAGTTGACGGCTATTAACTGAAAGCCGGACAATTTTAGAAAGCGCTGTTAGCTTGTTCTGTTAGTTTGTTCTGAGATTTTGTTCGATCGCAAGCTAACTAACCGCTAACTGCGACTAGGCATTTTTGCCCAGCCTAACTTCAGGGCCAATCAACTTCCGATCAATATCATCCCACTGCTGGGTCGTTATTACCAATAGGAGTTGCGCGGGCGGGGATCAAAACCCGGTGTCTGCGTGAACGTCTCGTTAACAAACTAAATATTTTTGGTAGAAGCCGGGTTTTGAGCAATTCCTCAGAAATTTCCCTCGGTGCCCCGCACTCACCAACAGACAATCCTCCGGCGCAGCAGCTTACGGAGCAAGTTTGAAAGCGTGAGTCTGCGGGGGCAAAGCGTGACTGTCGCTGGCTTCGAGGGCGGGAAATTCCGAGCCGGCCAAGAAAGGCTGGGGCTGGTGGAGGCTGATGAGCTGACCGAGAGTTTTCTTTAATTGAGTCCGGGGTACAATCAAGTCTACAAAACCGTGGGCGAAGGAGTATTCGGAAGTTTGATAATTTTCCGGCAGCTTTTCCCGCAGAGTTTGCTCGATTACTCGGCCGCCCGTAAAGGCCACAGTAGCTTTTGGCTCTGCAATTATAATGTCTCCCAGCATGGCAAAACTGGCGGTGACGCCGCCGGTGGTCGGGTGGGTCAAAATCGGGATGTAAAGCAGTCTCGCTTCCCGGTGGCGTTCCAGAGCCCCGGAAATTTTAGCCATTTGCATCAAGCTGAGCATTCCTTCTTGCATTCTTGCACCGCCGGAAGCGCAGACTATAATCGCGGGCAGGCGTTCCCGCGTGGCGTGTTCGATGAGGCGAGTCAGCTTTTCTCCGACTACTGAGCCCATGCTGCCGCCGATGAACTGAAATTCCATGACTCCGAGGGCGACTGGCAAATTTTCGAGTTTGCCGATGCCTGTTTCTACGGCGTCTAGGTGGCCTGTTTTTTCCTGAAATTCTCGGAGTCGATCGCTATATTTTTTGCGATCGCGAAATTTAAGGGGATCTGTGGCGTGCAGTCCTTCGTTAAGGGGCACCCAGGTATTGGGATCGATCAACTGCTCGATGCGATCGTCACTGTAAACTCTGATATGATGCCCGCATTCCAAGCAAACCATTTGATTTGCTCGCAGGTCTTTGGTATAACTGAGGGCACCGCAAGCTTCGCATTTATTCCAAAGTCCGTCCGCAATTTCTCGTTCCGGCCGTTCTTGGGAGTTCGGTACTGATTTTCGTCGATTTGCAAACCAATCAAATAGAGACATTAAAACTTGGTAATTGGTAATTGGTAATTGGTAATTGGGAATTGGTAATTGGTAATTAGTAATTGTTAGTTGTTAGTTGCTAGTTGTCAATTGCTAGTTGTTCAGTGACTAATGACTAATGACTAATGACTAATCACCCGCTTCTGGCTCATCTTCAACGGGACTGATGAGGAGCGATGCTGTTCGCTGGTGTTCTGGAAGAACTTGCAGGGCTGTAGCACTTCCAGCCCCCAAATAAGATGCTATGCCCAAGTCTACAATCCGGGCCGGGATTTCATGGGCAGCTAGGAGCTGCTGCATTAATTCCGCTTCCCAACGAAAGCTAGTTGTTGTAAGTGTAATCCAAGACACGGAACAATTTTACCAATTTTTGAGACAATGTTATGTTCGATCGCGCCTGACTGCCTGCCGATCAGAAACTAAAATTCGGAAAAAACAACTGCAAGTAAGTAGATAAGATCGCTTCGCCCCACAGAGCAGTAATTGCTGCACCGAGAGCCAGAAACGGGCCGAAAGGCATGGGTTGACGCCGATCGAGCCAGCCGAGGGCGATCGCCCCGCCACCGACAAAAGCCCCGGCGACACAGGCAATAAATCCCGCTAGCAGCAAGTATTTCCACCCCAGCCAAGCTCCCATCAAGGCTGCCAATTTGGTATCTCCGGCGCCCATAGCATTCTGCCCCAGCCCGATCGTCCCGGCGAGTCCGATCGCGTCAAACAGCCACAACCCGACAACTGCTCCCGCGATCCCATCGAGTACCAGATAGTTTACCGAGTCGATCGAACTAAATGTCGGCCACCAACCTTTCGCCACCTGGAAAACCAATCCGAGCACCAAACCCGATCGAGTTAATGAATTAGGCAAAGTCATTGTATCGCAATCAATCAAAGACAAAGCCAACAGCCAGCTAAACAAAGCCCAAAAACCAAGAGTTTGCACTGTTACGCCAAACCGCCAAAAGATTAGCAAAAACAGCAAACCCGTAGCTGCTTCCACCAGTGGATAGCGGACAGAAATCCGACTGCGGCAGTGATTGCAGCGGCCTCGGAGCCACAGCCAACCGAAAACGGGTATATTTTCGTAAGTTCTGAGTTGATTTAAACATTTGGGACAGCGAGAAGGAGGGTTGATCACCGACAAACCCGCAGGCAACCGATAGACTACCACATTTAGAAAGCTGCCAATAGCCGATCCGACAATAAAGACGATCGCCATGACAAGGCAATTAAAGATTATTTCCATTAAGTTGACTGTTGACTGTTCACTGTTGACTGGGGTTATGTATCACTTGTTACTTCTCAATAGTTAGTTCTCAGTTGTTAGAGCTTGTACGGTCAATTACCCATCATAAAAGGTATTAATAGTCAAGAATGCAAGTTTTCATAAAATCCTGAAAACATGGCTCTTCACTAGAAACCTATTTTAGTGCGAGCGTTCGAGGGGACATAATATTAGTGACTAATTACCAATTCCCCATGCCCTATGCTTAATTATCAATTACCAATTACCACCAATGACCAATTAGCAATTAATACATTTGAGATTCAATTTCCTCAAAAGTAACAAAACGTTCACCGGGCAATAAAATCGGCTGCGAAGCAAAAATTACCTGACCTCGATCGCTTCCTTGACTGACAACTACACCCGCCGGACGCTGCATCTGCTCGGAATGCACTTTCAGATACATACCATAGGCCGATCGAGCAGCTCGGATCAAATCGGGAGCTAGCAAGCTGTGACGTTCGGAAGTTTCTCTAGTGGGTTGTGGGTTTGGCTGGTATGGAGTCACTGGAAACTTATCATAATGGTATAAAGTCGAGCTATTGGTGTTGCCTCTACATTGATAGAACTTACCCTATTTTTTAAGAATAAACTTAGGTGGAAATTATTAATAGATTAACCTACAATCCTCCCTTGGCTGCGATCGAACTGCGGCTGCGATCGCTCCTTTCCGCTCAACTGTACGCTGCTGCGTGGGTAGATCCGTCCCCCGCAACGCTAATGGGGGTTTTCGATCACCTGCGAACTCTGCGCTACATCCTCCATGACTACGTGCCCCGGCCCGTGTCCGAATCTCCGCCCAACCCAGGGGAGGTGCGCTACCAGTGGCAAACAGGCACCTTGCTGTTTACCGATTTGGCAGGGTTTACCTCGCTGTTGGAAGCGAACGCTACCCAGGGGCGCAAGGGAGCTGAAACCCTGCTGGGCGTGATTAACGACTATTTTGCCTCAATGATTGAAATTGTCAGCAAATCGGGCGGGGATTTGCTGGAGTTTACCGGAGATGCGATGCTGGTGCAGTTTCCGTCAGGGGTTTACCAAGAGGATACAGCGAGGGCGGTGCGGGCGGGTTTGCGGATGCAGCGGGCGATGGCTGAATTTGCCAATATTGAAACGGCGCGGGGTGTTTTGTCTTTGAGGATGCGGGTGGGCATCCACTGCGGGCGCTATATTAGTGCTGACATCGGTACGCCGCTGCGGATGGCTCACGTACTGCTGGGGCATTCAGTCCAGCAAGCTAAGCAAGCTGAGGGTTCTGGGACTGTGGGGCGGGTGTGTGTGACTGAAACTGCTAGAGAGTCTTTGGGAGAGCAATTTCGTTTTGAACCTGGGAAGCAGGGTTATTTTTTGGTGGCGGACGATTTCACGGACGATAGACTCGGAGAGTATGATATCACTTTGACTGGGCGGCGGATGCCGAGTTCGGTATTGCTCGATCGCAGCGTCGGGGGCTTGGTAAAAGAAATCGGGGAAGCTGTGAATCGGCTTGAACCCCTTGCTAGTTATATTCCCAAAACTATCCTGAGACTGCTGGTGGAAAATGCAGACAGGCGGAAAATTCCGCCGGATTTTCCTGAACCGACGGTGATGTTTGTCAACTTGATAGGTTTACCAGAGTCTGTAGACAAAGCTTCGCTGGAGGAAGAAGTCAATCTGATAGTTGCTTTTTCTAGGGTGTTTGCGTCGATCGATGCTGTAGTCTCAGCTAAAGGGGGCGTGTTGCAAAAAGTAACGGCGCACTTAGACGGTTCGGATATGCTGATTTATTTTGGCGTGCCCGACGCTAACAGGGATGACGCCAGCCGCGCGGCTAGTGCGGCGATTGCGATCCGAGATATGATTGCAGGTTTGCCTCTGGTAATTATCGCGGGTGAAGAAGTAAAAGTAAGCTGTCAAATTGGGCTATCCCTGGGGCCGGTGTTTGCTGCTGAGGTTGGGGAACCGCGAGGGCGCAGGGAGTTTAATATTCTCGGCGATACGGTGAATACGGCGGCTCGGTTGATGAGCAAGGCGGGGGAAAACCAAATTTTGATTGGTGAAAGGGTGTGTGAGTCGATCGAGCTAAACTTTATTTGCGAGGCTTTGGGATCTGTTGCTCTGAAGGGGAAATCTGCTCAAACTCCGATTTTTGCTTTGCAAGGTGCAAAAGGGGAGAAGGGAAAAGGGGGCGTTTAAATAACTTTGCTGGGCAATAAGTAGGTAGGCGTAAAAAAACCAAATCATGTTAAGATAAGTAAACACTCAAGATTTGATTTACAAAATCAACAAATATGGGCGCACGTTTAAGAGTATTTCTCAATGAAGAAGAAGACCGAACACTATTTGAATTGAGGACAGCAACAACAGTACCTCAAAAAGTAAAAGATCGAGCACAAATTATTAGATTGAACTCCCAGGGATGTTATGTAGAGGAGATAGCAGCTCATTTTAAGTGTAGAGAGCAAACAATTAGAGAAGTAATTCATCGGTGGGTGAAAATGGGTTTGGCAGGATTATGGTCAACCAAAGGCAGAGGGGTCAAACCCAAATGGAAAGAATCAGACATTGTTCATCTAGAAGAATGTCTCAAAAATGAACCACGCAGATATAATAGTCGTCAACTTGCTCAAAAATTAGAACAGGAACGCGGCGTCAAATTAAGCCCTGACAGATTAAGACGCATCCTCAAAAAAAAAAGATTATTTGGAAACGAACCCGACCAAGCCATAAAGACAAACAAGACCCATTACAACGCTCGATAAAACAGGCAGATCAAGATATGTTAGAGTTGGCAGCGGCGGCGGGAGAAATCGATCTGAAATATCTGGATGAATCAGGTTTTTGCTTGTGGAGTTCCACTGGATATACCTATTACCCAATTGGAGCGCAAAAACGGCTAGAGCAAACGAAACGAAGGGGTCGAAGACTTAGTATTTTAGGCTTGCTACAGCCGTGTGTCAGTTTCGCGTATGGGTTGGCGGTCGGGAGTTTTAGCAGCAAATCATATATCACTATGATGGAAAATGAAGCACAACAAGCTGAGCTGGAAATGAAATTAACTGGACGGATCAGAGTGATAATTCAAGATAATGGTCCCATACACAAATCCCTGGATGTCCAACAAAAATGGTCTCAGTGGGAAAGCCAGGGATTGTATATTTTCTTTCTCCCTAAATACTGTTCAGAAATGAACAAGATTGAACTGGAATGGCAACAACTTAAAAATCATGAACTGGTCGGAAAAATGTTTGAAGATGAACTCGCTCTTGCCTACGCAGTAATGGATGGAATTGAAGCGAGAGGGCGACGAGGAAATTATACAACTAATCGCTTTAAATTCAGTTCCAATTCTAGTTGTTAACATTTCTTTACTTACCTTTGTTTTTTTATACCGACCTACTTAATGGGGGCGTTGCTTAATCAGGGCATGAAAAAAATCAATTAAAAATCCAGAAGCTTTGTGGATAGTGGTTTCTAGGACTTGCATATTTAGCCTTTCCTACCGTAAATCAGCAACGCCATAATAGCATACTACTGGTCAATTGAGAGCATGACAAACCATTACCGCATCATTATTATGCGCGATCGTACCCCAAAATATTAAAACACGGTAAATCGCTCAAATTAGCGTATATTGTCTGTAATACTCCAACAACGATCGCGAGGTTCGGTGCTGGCTTTAGTGGTTCTCTAGTAGCGACTCACCTGTTAAAAACAGCTAACCGCCCCTTGCTAATCAAGCTGATTGAGCGCGATCGCGATATAGGCAAGGGAGTTGCCTATAGCACCACCAACAGTCCAGTTGGTCTTTTAACCATTGATCTTGAGTGTGCCTTGCTGTAAGATAAAAATCAGGTATACTACCGTTAAGTTAAGGCTGGACTAGCCTAACGGCTTTTCCCCTAGCAGTTAAATTAGAGGAAGTTTGTTTAAATCCCGCTAGATGACACCCTCAATTGTTACTGCTGCATTTTCCTAATTATATTTAGTGCATCTTGATAGTCCGCCATCTTGCCATTTTGCTTATAAAGCTCTGCTGCTTTCTTAAGATCGTTGAGTGCTTCCTGAAAAGCTCCAAGGATACGATAAGTACGACCTCGGTTATAGTAGGCATCAGCATCACGGCTATTAATCATAATTACCTTACTGTAGGCAACAAGAGCACCTAGATGATTACCCATTTTGCCGTAAGCAACTCCTTTGTTGAGGTAAGCCTCGGCATGATTAGGATTAATTTGTATCGCTCGCTCAAAGTCTTGAAGAGCTGATTGATTTTCTCCAATAGCTATATAGACTAGGCCCCGTTCAGTATAGGCATCTGAATCGCTTGGGTCTAACTTGATAGAAAGGGTAAAGTCTTCAATTGCTCTTTGGTAATCTTGCCGTCGGGAATATAGAACACCCCGGTTGTAGTAGGCAAGAGCATGGTAAGGATTGCACCAAAGTGCCATATCAAAGTTTTTCATGGCTGCTTCGTAGTTACCAGTACCAGCACCTTGGTTAATATAAAATTCAGATTCTATCTTGTTAGGATAAAGTTGTTTTAATTGCGCCACTGTTTGTTTAAAATATGGCATATTTCCTTGCTCTAAATAAAGCATTGCTTTTCGCTGCAAATCATCAATGATACTCTGGCGGTCAGGATTTTCCCCTTCTGAATCGCTTGGTACAAAATCTAATTTTATTGTTAGACCTGTGTTTTCCTGATTTATCCTGTAGGCTATCTTCTTTTGAAGATCATATTGCCACCCAGGAATGCGACCTTCTATTAAAGCTTTTGTGGCTTTGTGTTCTTTGTGTTCTCCATTTGACCCTTTTTCAATAATCCCTATTTCATATAAGTGCTGGTATAATTCTTCTACCATGTTCGATTTGGGAGAACTCCCAAATCCTTTCTTGGTATTACCTTTACCATAATTAGGGTCTAGTTTTTTCCGGCGCTTTGCTTTTCCCATCGGTCAAATCTCCTTTTGAGGTAATTTTTTAGGAATTTATTTATGGGCAGTCTTGCCCAATCTTATCAAGTAGCTGTGAAATAAAACCACCTGAAGTTTCAGTATTGGCGAGCGCCTTCCAGGGTAAACCCATAATAACACGCCGCCCTTCATCCTGTAACACTCCATCTGGTGGGCAACCTGCTACAGAACCTTGTCCTTTAATTGAATTAAGATAACCCTTAGCAGCAACTTTGCTCATTCTTCCTTGCTTGAGCATAGTTACAGCCCCAAGGTGCAATAATAGCGTCGGATCTTGAAAGGGCCAGAATGCCAAAACTCCAAATTTTCCATTTTGAGCCAATGCTGCGTTTAGATCGAAGGAATTATCTTCAGCTATTGCAGATTTACGGAGGCCGTAGTCAAAGGAGATTAGTAAAGAATGAAGCTGCATGGCACGTTCAGCTTCATCTAGTCGTCCAGCAGAGGCAAGTACCTTATATACACTGCTATAAAGCGGACACCAAGTTGGCATCTCTTGGAAAAGTTCACTGTAAATAGCAAAAGCAGCATCAAAATTGTTCCTTCGTTTGTAATCTACTGCCTGGGATACTCGACTTTGGACTCCGTTGTAATAATCCCAATGGTTAATATCGTTAGCAAAAGATGCGATTGTATGCCGATATTCCAGACTTTTTCCCATCCATTTGAATGCTTCCTCTGTGTTGAGAAGCAGCAATTTATTGAGAGTGGTTTCAGTATCACTAGAATTTTGGTTTATGTAAATTCCTGCTAACTCTGCTGTTGGTTCATCAGACTCTAGGTTTATGTTGGCATCAACATCATTAAAGCTGTGAGGTATAATTCTGTTTCTGCACTCCTCAGCTTTCTCTGAAATTCCTGCTAACTCATATTGCTCAGCCGCTTGCTCCCAATACTTCCTTTTTTCAAATTCTTTTGCTCTACATTCAGCAGATTTATGTGTCATTTGTGCTAACTTATAGTGCTCTGCTGCCTTGAGCCATTGCTGTTTCTGTTCAAACTCAACTGCCAGAATTTCTGCTTTCTTTTGTTCATTACCACTCTTTAACCAACAACGTTTAGCATCTTCAAATCGGCCCATATTGTCCCATAGCTGCGCTGCATCTTCCCACACTTTAGTGGTTTCAAACGCTTTAGCCTCACAGATTTTCTGCCTCGGAGAATTACCAGCCTTTTCCCAACAGTTAGCTGCTTCTTGCCACTGACCAGTTTTCTCAAACAGTTGAGCCGCTTGTTGCCAGTCTTGCAATTTAACAAGAATCTGGGCTGCTTCACTGTACTTACCCTCCTGTAACAGGAGTTTAGCTGTAGTTTGCCGCTGTAATTCAATATCTCCTGACTTCTCGAAACACTCTATCGCCTGACGGTAAAAGCCACATTCCAGATAGTAACACCCACGCTCGCGCCACATTTCCTCAGTAGGCTCAACTCGATTTTCTCTGACTGATTCAGAATTTATCGGTTGCAAAAAACTTACCAATTCTTCTTGACTCCAAACAGCCGAAAGTTGAGTTTCCCAAATATTCAAAATTCGACGAGCGCGAGTAACTGCAACATAAAGTAAGTTTAATTCCAGCCGCAATTCTGGCTGCTCAGTTTCATTGAGCGATCGCTTGCTCCCCAATACTCTACTCCATAAAGATTGGCGCGGCTTGAAAAACTCTACTAAGAACACTGTATCAAATTCTAACCCTTTAGCTTCCTCAATCGTAAATACAAAGCTAGATTGGAATTGTTCAGAAAGTCTTTGTTTATCCGCCTCAGTTCTGACAAGGATGGCATCATCTGGATTTAGCTGCCCTAAACTTGGTTGTAGAGTTTCTAAAGGTGCAGCAATTAATCTAGCACACTCACCATAACTGCTAGTTGGTTGCCCTATATCACCTATCCGTTCTCGCAACAGGCGGTAGCGCAATTTCAGAATTTGATTGGCTAAATTTACCAATGAACCAACGCTGCGGAAATTAAAGTTTAATGTTTTCTGAATCGCTTGACGCTGACCTTTAAAAAACTTGGTTTTTAAATCTTCCCAACGGAACCCACTGGGGCTAATCATCTGGTGTAAATCCCCAGCAAAGAAGAGATGACCCCCAGGAGCAACAAGCCTTACCAACAGTTCTAACTGTAATTCGGTAAAGTCCTGTACCTCATCACAGACAATTAATTGATAGCGTTCGCCTTTTCCTTGCCAGATGGTTTGTAAAACTTTTCGCGCTAAATCTATCTCATCAAAACGCCCTTCTTTTTTTAACAAACCTTGATACCACTCTGCCACCTTATAGACTTTATGGCGATTGTTTTGAGGAATTACCGATGAGCGTTTCTTACCCAACTGCTCGTACTGTTTCTGAGAAAACTGATAGTAACTTGTCTCTAGATGTGCCCCTTTAATGATACTGCGGATTTCATCCCAAACTAAGGCAGGTGAATAAGGTTGGTAAGATTGACGGCGGTAAAGTTGCTCAAAAATTTGGTATGTCACCTCATCTTCAGGGATATAAAATTGCCCAGATTGTGACAGACTCTCTAGACACAAATCTCGAATAGTTTTAAAATGGAAAACAGACTCAATTTCAGAACTGCTCCCACTAACCAGACGCTTAAATTGTTTCTGTGCTTCTTTAACTAAAATCGGGTTGTAAGCGACATAGAGGCGTTTTCCATCTGGTAAAGTCTCTAAACTTTTGAGTAAGCGATACAGTCCTACTGTAGTTTTACCAGTGCCCGCACTGCCAGATAGCAATAGGTTTCCGTAGAGTTTCACCAGTTCATATTCTTCTGGCGTGAGTTTGAGTGGTAAATCAGCATCTTGCTGAATAATTGCCCGTTGCCATTCTAATTCTGAATCAATTATTCGCCATTGAACATTGCCTAAAAGTTCATCGGTGAAGCTAGGAACAAGCTGTAATTCTTCTATTTGTGCTGCATCCAGAGCAGACTGTTCGGCTGGGGTGAGAACTGGCCGCTCGTCCAAGATATTCCCGATCGCTTCTACCACCTCAGCATCAAGCCATTGGGCATCAGGAGTTTGATTTCTAGCTTTAGCCCGTCGGGATACATCATCATGATCTAAACAAATATCCTGAATGGCGATATAGGTTTGTCGCTCTCCCGTGTCAGGTTGCCTCGATTTGTTGTAAGTAAAAATTAGACGGCTAGCCTGAGTAATCCTGGCTTCCCAAACTCTCTTGGCTATGCCTTTCAGTTTTTTGACCCGCAAGCCACCATCAAATTGCTGCTGCCTCAGCTTTTCGATGCACTCCCATACCCTTGCCTTCAGGTTACTATCCAATTCTGTACGGAGGAAATCTACTACATCAGGGTGTAAGACAGCAGCTAGCAACATATTTGCAATTAGCTTAGGTAGTGATGATCTATTTTATACCCATTGGTGTCAACTTAAACAGTCAACCCCCAGATTTCCTTCGCGTAAGCGGTATTACTGGTAATGTTAACAGGCACGAGCGCGCTCTATGCTTAATCTTGCGTGGCTCCCAGTCGGTGTGAGCGCTCAGGGGGAGCGATCGCTCTGTCAAAAAATAGCGATCGCACGCCTCGTACAGTCCTTAAGTTGGCACCAATGACGGGGGCGCTACCCCTACTTACTAGAAAAATTACATAACATCCATCCCTGCGTCTTCAGAGTGGGGATTTTTAATTACCTGGTTTCCAAACTACTTCTTCAACTTTGAGCTGCTTGGGAATTAAGCCAAGTTCAAAAAAAGTATCCGCAATTTCCTGTTGCTCGGCAACCATATCAGCTTGGATCGGTTCAAATCCATAACTCCGCCGTCGAGTTACTACATCTAAGATAGAAACATCAATTTTCAGAATGGGTGCGAGAATCTTGGCTACTTCTTCAGGATTCGCATCTGCCCAAGTCGCTACTGCTTGAGTTTCTTCTCTAATTGCCTCAATGATTTTGAGATTTGGCTGAGCAAATGACTTATTAGCTAAGTAAAAATCTCGGTTAGCTGCTAGTCCTTTACTAAGCTGTTCAGCATCTAAAACGCATATTGTATGGTATAATATGATAATTTACCGAGAAATTCAATGCCTACTAAAAACTTCCTCAGTTCAGAAACAAAGGAAACTCTGCAACAAGCATTAAAAGACCATGAGCATCC